>JBQCFI010000001.1:0-4920 GCA_051959325.1 Ginsengibacter sp.
GTATATATGGCAGAGCCGCCGCAAATGATTCCTTCATAGCCTGTGAAAGTTTTTAAAAATGCATTGCCGGAATAATCGCCAAGTGCCAGCAAAAAAAACAGGATTGTGAGGGTGGCGAAAATAAATTGCAACGACCTGGATATGCGAAGTGTACCAAAAAAAAGAAGCGCAGTAAATATTCCCCACATGATCAGATAAGCCACCATCGCACTTTCAGAAGCAGGAGGTATCCAACCCATTTTTGGCATTACGATCAACGCAACCAGCGTTAGCCAAAAGGAACCGTAAGAAACAAATGCAACCAGGCCGAAAGTATTTCCTTTTTTCGCTTCCATGATTCCTGCAATGATCTGTGCAATGCCGCCATAAAAAATTCCCATTGCAAGTATCATTGAGTTCATTTCAAATATTCCGGCATTGTGCAGATTTAGAAGAACGGTAGTAAGCCCAAACGCGAGAAGTCCCAACGGTGCCGGATTTGCAGTATTGTCTTTGATAAGAATTGTAGATTGTTCCATAAGAATAGTTTTTTAAAAATGAGAATTAAAAATATTACTAATAATTCGGATTTTGAAAGAAAAATAAAAACTATTTTTTATCGGAAGAAGAATGGAAATATTAAGGCAGTAAAACAATAAATAACAACCAATTCTGATCTAAATTCTTGACTATTTCAACTGGCTTACCTGGTTTTTCAAAAAACTTTCCTGTTGTTTTACATTGGCAAACAGGTCGTCTAATTTTTGCTGTAAATCACCGGTATTCAAAGTCAGTGTTGCTTTTGAAAGATTTACTTCTTTCAGTTTTGCATTTGCATCGGAAATTAACTTTCTGATATTTTGAAAAAGATTTTGTAATTCGTCATTAGATTTTGCCGGCTGAAATTGGTTGTTTCTGTAAGTCAAAAAAGAGTTTAATAAATCAATCCCACGGTTATAATCAGCAATCGATGAATCGTATAATGCGATATCTCTATCCTGGTAACGCACTTCTATTTCCAATTGCAGGCGTTTCAGCTTTGTATCGATTTTTGAATCTGGCCACTTGCTGTTTTTAATTCGGTTGACGGCAGATAAATACTGTTCCATCCCGTTCATTTTGCTAAACGAATCAAGGGAGTCTTTGTAATTAAAATAATTTTTTTCATTGTGTTCGCCGCTGCTTCCGGAAACAAATTCTTTATATGTTACCGGGTAATTTAAGAATTGAAACATTGGATCGAAAGGAAGATGCGTTTGAATAAAAACGCCCGGTGATATTTTGAAATAATTATTTTGCTGGTGATCTATAAACGTTCCATTTTTAACATAGCCAGCATCCCAGGTAGGATCATACAAATTCCATTCCCCGTTGGCAAATGCAGCACACCAAACGTGCGGAGCGCGATCAATAAATCCGGTTTGGCGCGTATATCCTTCAATGGCAAAAGATTGAATTCCGGATTTACGACACAGATCATTAAAGATGGCTGCAAAATTTTCACATACGCCTCTTTTTCTCCTTAATGCGACAGACACGCGTTGTTCATTATCCTCGTCCAAAATGACATAATGCATGCTGTCAGCATCATATTTTATATTGTAAGTGATCCAATTGTAAATAGCAGCTATTTTTTCATCATCGCTGTGATAATGCTTGTTTATAAAGGCAGCAATATCGTCTGCATTAGTGGTTTGGGCAGCAGGAATATAAACCGTAGCCTGCGCAAAAGTGAGCTTGGCACAAAATAAAAAAGTGATAAAAAGCAAGAGGGGACGCATTCAATAAAGTTAGAATTCCTTTTGAAAATTATTTGTAAAAAATGGCAGTAAAGAAAGAAATAAAACGCATTTTCTGTCATTTCCAAAGCATCAAAAAGTATTTCGAATATTTAAAAAAGATTTTAGGCGTGTAAGAGTTTATAATATTTACAAACAGGTAGAATAAAAATCTGCAATATTTATTTGTTTACTATAAATCCATAAAATACTTTTGATCATCTTTACCTTCTGTTCCAGGCAATCATCAAAAGTCAATAACATTGATTTGCGGGAATATTTCAAATAAAAAAACAATGAGATTAAAACACATTCTAAGCTGCTTTGCATTTCTTCTTGCCATCAGTTATTCTTCTTTTGGACAGATAAAAAAAGAAAGCACTTCTGTAAAGGTGGACATCAGCAAAGACACAGTAATTAACTTTAAAAAGCCACAAAAATCGGTAACACACGGTAGTGTAACGGTAGAAGGTAAACGAATTAATTATGATGCCACAACCGGTACGCTGATTTTAAAAAATAAAGAGGATTCACCGACAATTAGCATGTCTTATGTATATTATGTAAAAAGTGATGGCGATCCTTCCCAAAGACCGATCACTTTTATTTATAACGGCGGCCCGGGAAGCGCAACCATCTGGCTTCATATGGGCGCATGGGGGCCGCAACGTGTTTATCTGAATGATACCTCCAGAACTAAACCTCCTTATAAAACGGTCAATAATGATTACAGCCTACTGGATGCAAGCGATCTTGTTTTTATTGACGCGCCGGGAACTGGCTTTGGACAGGTAATTACCAAAAAAATGGGAGGCGCTGGTGACGGAAAAGATTTTTTTGGGATTGATCAGGATGGCCGCGCTTTTGCTGATTTTGTTACTGAATTTATTAGTGACTTTAACCGTTGGGATTCACCGAAATTCCTATTTGGAGAAAGTTACGGCACATTCCGGTCGGCTGTTGTTTCAAATCTTTTGCAAGACCAGGGAGTCGGATTGAATGGAGTCATCCTGCTTTCTCAATTATTGACTTACGAAAACATGAGCGATGCAGCCAATGAACATCCGGGAAATGACAAGCCTTTTGAACTTGCTTTGCCTTCATTTGCCGCTACTGCATGGTACCATCATAAGCTTCCAAATCAGCCCGCCCAACTAGAACCATTTTTAAAAGAAGTAGAACATTTTGCGCTGAATGATTATGCAGTTGCGCTAAACAAAGGTGCATCGCTTGATTCTGTTTCCTTTGATCAGATGGCGGAAAAATTGCACCAATACACCGGGCTAACCGCTGAGTATATCCGGAAAGCAAATTTACGTGTAAGCGGGCCTCAGTTTGAGCAGGCGTTGCTTGGAAAAGATAACCAGATCACCGGCCGTCTTGACTCAAGATTTGCAGGAGATGCGATTGATCCGCTAAGCGAATACGCGCAATACGATCCGATGGATTCTTATATTGATGCCGCATTCACCGCTGCGTTCAACAATTATGTAAGAACGGAATTAAAGTTTGGAAAAGGAATGAAATACAAAACTTTTGGAGATGTGCATCCATGGGATTTTAAGCGGAAAGGATTTCTCGGTTTTCCAAATGTGATGAACGACCTGGCGCATGCCATGGTTTACAATCCGGATTTGAAAGTGATGCTAAACATGGGATATTTTGATTTGGGAACTCCCTATTTTGAAGGAATTTACGAAATGAAACATTTACCGATGCCAAAAGCGTTACAAAAAAATATAGAATACGATTTTTATAATTCCGGGCACATGGTTTACCTACATCCGGAATCTTTGAAACAATTGCATGATAACGTAGTTAGATTTATAAATTCTTCATTAAAGTAAAGTTTGAAAGCAAATCGTTGAAAGTTTTTCAAACATCCATTAACAGTAAGAAGGAATTCTGCAATTAACTACTTTTGCAACCAATTTTAAAAAATCACGGTTATGAAAGTAATGAAATTTGGTGGCACCAGCGTAGGGAAACCAGAGAGAATGGCAGAAATCAGCAGGCTGATCACCAAAGAAGATGAACCAAAAATTATTGTACTAAGCGCCTTAAGTGGAACGACTAATGCGCTAACCGGAATAAGCGATTCATTAGCAAAAGGCGACAGGCAAAATGCGAAAAATCGTATTGATGCTTTAGAAGATCATTACCAGGCATTTATTAAAAACCTCGTAAAAAGTGAAGTTTTTTATCAAAAAGCAAAAGACGTTCTCGCAGAACATTTTGAATTTTTGAACATTATTTTAAAAATTTCTTACAGCGAAGCTTTAAATAAAGATATTCTCGCACAAGGTGAGTTGCTCAGCACAAAAATGTTCAGTATTTATTTGCAGGAACAAAATATTCCCCATGTATGGCTCGCAGCGCTCGACTTTATGAGTATTGACGCGTTTGGTGAACCGCAGGTAGAAAATATAAAAGTGAAACTTGCCAATTTACTGGAAGCACACCAGGGCGATACTCTTTTTATTACCCAGGGATACATTTGCAGAAATGCGAAAGGGGAAGTCGACAATCTGAAACGTGGTGGAAGCGATTACAGCGCATCATTAATTGCGGCAGCGGTTCATGCTTCGGTTTGTGAGATTTGGACAGATATAAATGGCATGCACAACAACGATCCAAGGATTGTAAAAAATACAAAACCGATTCAGCATTTATCTTTTGATGAAGCGGCGGAACTTGCTTATTTCGGTGCGAAAATTTTGCATCCTGCAAGCATCTGGCCGGCGCAACATTTTAATTTTCCGGTTAGATTACTGAATACCATGGAACCTGAAGCGGCGGGAACATTGATAGAAAGTCATTCTGATTCAGAAGGTGTAAAAGCAATTGCTGCAAAGGATTCTATCACAGCTATCAAAATAAAAAGCAGCCGGATGTTGCTGGCATATGGTTTTTTAAGAAAGATATTTGAAGTGTTTGAAAAATATCAAACTTCTATTGATATGATCACCACTTCTGAAGTTGCTGTTTCTCTTACGATTGATAATGATACTTTTTTGAAAGAAATTATTAAGGAACTTGAAATGTTTGGAAGCATAGAAATCGACAGAAATCAAACCATCGTTTCTATTGTTGGTTATCATATTTCTAAAACGGAAAATTTGCTGGCAAAAGTTTTTGATAGTCTCACAGAAGTTCCGGTGCG
>JBQCFI010000002.1:0-6191 GCA_051959325.1 Ginsengibacter sp.
TTGCCATCATGGCGCGTTGTACAACAAGGAAATCTGTACACCAATATCCAAACGACATCACAAAGCCCAACCCGAATATCAGCGACATGAAATTGATTCCCATCGGATTAGTATCGGCATGGCCCATATATTGCCAGGCATGAGTAAATTGAGGTTGCAGCACATCTTTAATATTCGACCATCCTCCGGCGTCATGCAACGCTACAATTACAAGAGGAGAAAGACCAAGAACGATTAAAAAAAACTGCAACACTTCGTTGTAAACGGCACTCGTTAATCCTCCCAGAAAAGTGTAGATCATTACAATCCCCGCTGCCATCCAGATAGAAACGTCAAAGTCCCAATGCAAAATCACTTCAAGCAATTTGGCCAAAGCATACAAAGAAATGCCGGAGGAAAAAATTGTCATTACAGCAAATGTGATCGCATTCAATCCTCTTGTTTTTTCATCAAAACGGAGTTTTAAAAATTCAGGAACACTTCGTGCTTTGCTGCCATAATAAAAAGGCAGCATAAAAACGCCGAGAAAAACCATTGCGAAGATGGCGCCGACCCAATAAAAATGGACCGTCATAATTCCGTATTTTGCTCCGGAAGCTACCATTCCTAGTACTTCCTGTGCACCAAGATTAGCGGAGATAAAGGCGAGGCTGGTGATCCATAAAGGAATATTTCGTCCGCTTGCCAAAAAATCGTTGCTTGATTTAATTCTTCTTTTTATGATAAATCCAACTGCTATCACAAAAAGAAAATAAACAATAATTATCAGGTAATCGGCAATGTGAAGGCGCATATCAAACGTTTATTAGAGCAGTAAATAGGAGCAAGATATAATTAATATGAAAATCATTTGCATTTCTATCCGTTTTTTTTAATCTTCAGTAAACGAATAAATAGGTATGATTTGTAATTTTTTGTTCAGTTAAAATGCCTGTGAGGAGGTTCTTTCAATAAGAACGGAAGGCAGTGTTATGGTCTCATCGGTAAGATTGTATTTCTTTTTTTCAATTCCTTTGAACAGCAATTCTGCTGCAGTTTTTCCGATTTCAAATGCGGGTTGGCTAATAGTGCTAAGTGGCGGATTCAGAATGGGAGCTGTTTCTAAAGTAGAAAAAACCAGCACTTTTAAATCAGCAGGAATAGAAATATTAATTTCCTGGCACACAAGGTAAACAGACATTGCGAGCCTTTCCACAGAAGCAACAATACCATCGGGTTTGTTTTTTGCGGTTAGCATATTCTTTATTTGCAAAAACACTTCTTCTTTCGTTCCATTGCATTCTATAATTGCTTTTTCACCATCGCCCATTTTTTTATCTTTCAATGCAGTTTTAAAACCATCAGCCCTGTTGTTACAAATGGCAAGTTTGGATGAGACAGAAAGGAAAACAGGATTTGTGCAACCATTACTAACCAGGTGTTCAGCAGACTGATATCCACATTCGAAATCATTGGTAACTACTTTTGCCACCTGTAATCCTTCAAATTCACGATCGAAGAAAACAATGGGAATATTTTGCTGCTGAAGTTTTAAAATATGATCTCCATCGGTCGTCTCACTGCTCACAGATATTAATACTCCATCCACACGGCCACTGCAACATTCGCACAAAATTGATTTTTCATTGATGAACTTTTCGTGCGAAAGATATATCAGAACATGATATCCTTTTTTTTCCGCAACAGATTGGATCCCATTGATGGCTAATGAAAAAAAATTATCGGCTACTTCCGGAAGTACCACAGCGATCGTTTTACTTTTCTTATTTCTCAGGCTGCTCGCATAAGGATTAAGCGTATAATTAAGACGGGAAGCAGCTTCCAACACTTTTTTCTTTGTTTGATCACTTATTTCATGGCTATCGCTCAGCGCTTTTGAGACCGTTCCCACAGAAACGTTTAATTCTTTGGCCAGTTCTTTCATGTTTATTTTATTCATGATGCTTCTGCTGTTTTAATTGCTTTTATAAAAATCGTAAACAAATACATTCAAACAAAGTATAATTTTCATTATTTTCTTACAGTAAACGGATAAATAAAGGTTCTTTCATTTTATTTTCCTTTGTTCCAGAATGGTTTCATTTATGTATTTCGAAAACGGTTTCGTAAATAAAAATAGTTGTTTATGAAAACTTTCACGAAAAAAAAGGAATTTAGCAATAACGATTATTCAAAGAAAACAGATTGCATGAGCGTTGTGAATCAGCATTTTTCAGAAGGTTTAAATGTATTACCGGCGCAGGGGTGTGCAAATTTTTATTACTAAAATTTAATTTACAAGTATTCCCAAAACGACAGCTTAGACTCAAAGCGTTTCGAAAGGGTGACATAAATATTAGAATCAAAAAAGTTCTTTATTTCTTAATAATAAAGTAAGAATTTGGTAACAGGTGATTTTTAATATTGCAGCTTATAAAATCAGATAACTGTGTGATTCTATAAGCGATGCTGCAAATGCATTTAAACGGTCTTTTATCTATAAACATCAAAAAGAAAAGAATGAGAAAAAATTTACCACACCGGTTTTATTTTCCCGCAACAGTTTTGCGGAAACATGGCTTCCATAGTCTATTTACTTTCCTCCTTGTTTTTCTCTGGACATTTTCTGTTAAAGCGCAATCACACCTTGTAAACGGTATTGTTACCGATGAGGGTGGAAGGCCTTTGCAGGCTGTTTCTGTTCAAATGAAAGGCAGTAATGAAGGAACGCTGACAGACGGGTCAGGAAAATTTTCATTATCAGTTCCTCCAAATGCTACTTTAACCGTTTCTTTTGTTGGCTATCAAACGCAGGAAGTAGAGGTAGCTGGGAAAAATAATATTACCGTGCAACTTAAAGTGAATGCTGCAGGATTGAATGAAGTCGTTGTTGTAGGATATGGTACTCAAAAGAAGGCAAATCTTACCGGTGCTGTAAGCCAGGTAAGCAGTGAAGTGCTTGAAAACCGCTCGCTTCCAAATCTCACCCAGGGCCTGGAAGGTGTGATCCCGAATTTAAATATTAACATGCAGGACGGTAAGCCGATCCAGTCTCCTTCTTATAATGTTAGAGGTACGACTTCAATCGGGCAGGGCGGAAACGCGCTGGTTTTGATTGATGGAGTAGAAGGCAATCCAAGTTTGATAAATCCGAATGACGTAGCAAGTGTTACCGTTTTGAAAGATGCTTCTTCGGCAGCGATCTACGGTGCCCGGGGAGCTTTCGGTGTTGTGCTAATAACCACAAAAAGCGCGAAAAAGGGAAAAACGGCTGTTTCTTATTCTTCCAGTTATTCGTTGAAAAAGCCAACTGCAATTCCGGACCAGGTTGATAACGGTTATCAATATGCGAAAATGTTTAGCGAAGCATATTCTGCCGGCTCCAATTATACACAGTTGCCACAAAATATCAATAAAACGCAGAAGTTTTCACAGGCTTACCTTGATGCGTTCAAAGAACATGATGCCAATCCATCATTGCCAAAAATAGATACCAACGCAAACGGAGAATACGTGTATTACGCAAATACCGATTGGTACAAGCTTTTATATAAGGATCACAATTTTGCTACGGATCAGAATTTATCAATTTCCGGAAGCACCGATAAGGCGAGTTTTTATGTTACCGGAAGATTTTACAATCAGGAGGGCATATTCCGTTATAATTCGGATAATTATCGAATGTACAATTTCAGAGCAAAGGGTTCGATACAGGTATCTAAATGGCTGGAAATAAACAACAATACTTCCTATTCAAGTGTTATGTATCATAATCCGCTAAACGTAGGCGAAGGTGGTGCAATATGGAGAAATATGTCAGATGAAGCACACACTTCAGCACCGTTGCTTAATCCGGATGGTACGCTCACCTACTCAGCCGCATATACTGTAGGCGATTTGTATTACGGGAAGAATGGAATAGATACCAGTACAAATTTAATCCGAAATACTACCAGCTTTGTTGCCCGTTTTTTGAATAACAAACTAAGAATAAATGGTGATTTTACTTTCCAGGGAACAAATAATAACCGAACTCAAAAAAGAGTGCCCGTGCCGTACAGCACAAAACCGGGTATCATAAATTACGTTGGAACTAATACAAACGACTTACAGGAACAATATATTAAAACTAGTTACTTAGCAGCCAACCTTTATGGCGAATATGAAACCACGTTTGGTAGTGATCATCATTTTAAAGCGTTGCTTGGATACAATTTTGAGCAATCGGTTTTTAAAAAGGTACAGGAGCAAAGAAATGGACTTATATTCCCGGATGCGCAGGACATAAGCCTCGCCTTGGGACAATCCATTACAACTAACGGAGGCTGGGAACAGTGGGATATATTGGGAGGTTTTTTCAGGTTCAATTACGATTTCAAAAGCCGCTATTTGCTGGAAGTGAATGGCAGGTACGATGGATCTTCTAAATTTCCAACTGATCAGCAGTTTGGATTCTTTCCCTCTGTTTCTGCTGGGTGGAGATTATCTAAAGAAAACTTTTGGCATGTATCGCCGAAAGCGATCTCAGACGTGAAAATAAGAGCGTCTTATGGCTCACTGGGAAATGGGAACATTAATTCTTATTCTTTCTTGGAGCAACTTGGAATATCGCAATCAGGCCGGGTCTTAAATGGTCAAAGGCCACAGCTAACGAGTGCACCGGGCGTAATTCCGAATGGATTAACATGGGAGACATCGACTACTAAAGACCTGGGTGCCGATATCAGTTTTCTTGAAAACCGGCTCGCATTCACCGGAGACCTATATAATCGGAAAACGACCAATATGTTCACGGTGGGACCAACATTGCCGGACGTTTTTGGAGCTGCAGTCCCCAAAGGTAATTATGCTGATCTGAAAACAACCGGATGGGAAATGAACCTTAGCTGGCAGGATCAGTTTAATGCAGGATCGAAGCCATTTAATTATGGTATCACCGTAAATGCCGCACACTATGAGGCCGTGATTACTAAATACAATAATCCAAATAAAAATCTTAGCGATTATTATGTAGGTGAAAAGTATGGTGAAATATGGGGTTATGTTACAGAAGGATATTGGACAGCTGATAATGTAAGCCAGGCTGCCGCCATGAATAAAAATATAAGTAATAATTCATCGGTTTGGCTGCCCGGGGATATTAAATATGCAGATCTCAATAAGGATGGTGTAATCAGTCATGGCAATCAAACCGTTAGTAATCCCGGTGATCTCGTTATCATTGGAAATGAGACGCCGCGTTATACCTATGGCTTTGGGTTGAATGCGGATTGGAACAACTTTTTCTTTGCTGCTTTTTTCCAGGGTAGAGGAAGAACAGATTGGTATCCCAGCCCGGAAGCGGATGCTTTTTGGGGGCAATACAACCGTCCATACAACGCGGCTTTGAAATCGCAATTAGGCCATATCTGGACAGAAGATAATCCAAATGCTTATTGGCCCAGGTACAGGGGTTATGTAGCCTTGTCCGGTGACCGTGAACTAAGTGTCCCACAAACAAAGTATCTTCAAAATGCGGCTTATCTGCGGTTAAAAAATATTCAGTTCGGATACAATCTGCCTCAGAAACTGATTTCAAAAATCAAGATGACCAATGCCAGTGTTTATATTTCAGGTGAAAATTTGTGGGTGACATCACCGATGTTCAAGATCACGAAACACAATTTTGATCCGGAAAGTATTGATGGCTCAGACAGGGTTCTGACCAACGGTACTAATGGGGATGCACAAAACTACCCGATGCTGAAAAGTGTAACCCTTGGCTTAAATATTACCTTTTGATTTATCTAAAAAAAATAATTATGACCACGAAAAATAAAATCGTTTATTTATTGATAGCGTCCTGTCTTCCTTTTGCAGCCTGCAAAAAAGTTCTTGACCAGGCCCCAAGGGCAACAGCAACAAAAGACGCTGTATTTAGTAACCAAGCGGGTCTTGCATTATATACCAACTCGTTTTATACTATTATTCCTGATGCTGCTACTATTATGCGGGGAGATGCGATGAGCGACTATGCAGCAAGAACTGACGTACCCGATTTTTTACGGCCAAACGTTTATAATGCAACCCAAAGTTCCGGATGGAATTGGGCACCATTGCGAAATATCAATTATTTTCTTGTAAATAATAACAATCCGGCAATTTCTGACCAGGTGAGAAACAATTATAATGGAATTGCCCGGTTTTTTCGGGCCTACTGGTATTTTCAAATG
>JBQCFI010000003.1:0-3129 GCA_051959325.1 Ginsengibacter sp.
TGCCAAACCAAGTGACAGGGAAATTCATTTTAAAGCAACTCCAGGTGACCCATGCTATGGTATTCTTCAAAATAAATATTTACTGGGTCGGGCAGAGCTAAAAAGTTTTGCAAGTACTTTCAAGTTTAATGATGACGGAACTTTTACCCATTCATCTGATATAGTGCTGAAACTTGGCGCACAAGCTGGAATGGAAATGCACCATACTGATGTAAATACGCTACATCGCGTAAAACGCTATCATCCGAGTGTAGAATTTCAATAAAAGCCGCCGATTGAGTGATAACTGACTCGTTCTTTGTATTAATCGTTATTATTAGAGTATCATTTGAAAAATGGAGGCCACAAACTGAGACCTCCATTTTACGATTGGCAGTAGTTGAAAATCAAATGCACGACGCTCGGAAAATACCATTAAATCCAAAACAGCAATTCAGATTATTTGTCGGTTTACTGATTCCCGGTTTCATAAAACAACTGACTCGTGGTCAATTGTAAAGAGAATTATTGCTTTTTCCTTTTGCCACCGGTCAGGTTAAAACTAAAATTTCTTTTTCTTTTGCCTTCATAAGAATTATTTCGAAAAGGATCTTTAATCTCTGTTTCGTTTTCTTCCTGAGGGATAATTTCGCCCTTGCGATAGTAGCGGCCGGTCTTCCCGTCTGTAAAATAGCGCATGGCTGAATCACTATCGCCCGCTTCATTTATTTTGCCGAGATAATAACTTTCATTTCGCTGGTCAAAATTCCACGATTGTTCGTGATGGCGAATAGATTCTCCGTCGTCTATTTTAAACGGGTTCCAATCATAATGCATAATAAACAGTTTGAAAGTAATTGATAATATTTACCGACAAATCTAAAAGAATCAAGCGGTTCGATTTTGTTGGTTTAAGCGAAATGAACTTCTATTTCTCCTTTTCGAAAAGGAATGATTTGTATTTCCTGTTTTCGTAAATAATTGGAAGCGGCGAACCGGAAAACGAGTTATTTTTTTTTAAAGCACAGGTGACTAAATCTATGCTCTTTCATCACCTTTCACAGCAGCTGTTACCATTCTTATTTCGCCATAAGTGACATCCTCAGGCAAATTCTCTTTTAGCGTTTTAAAACTCTCGCTGCCATAAATTTTTATGGCTCCTTTTATCAAAAGTTGTTTTTCCTGAGAAACCATTTTATTAATATCCAATTCACCTTTTGCTACAAAGGTGGCAAGATGTCCTTCAATAGTAGTGACGGCAAAATTTCTCTCCTTTGCAATTTCGGCAATAGATTTTCCTTCTTTAAATAAGTTGAAAGAGAGAATATTTGTAGGAGTTTTTTCTTCGGTGGATTTTTCTTTCCGCTCTTTTTTAGGATTCGCTTCTTTGGCGGCCATATTGCTTTCCAGATCGTTTCTGTCGCAATAATCCCTGACGGCATCTAAAATATCATCGCCATATTTTTCAGCTTTTGCTTTTCCAAACCCACTGATCAGCGTTAAATCTTTTTTGGTAAAGGGCAAATACTCAGCGATTTCCTTCAACGTATTTTGGTTAGCAACTATATAAATCGGTATACCATTTTCTTCACAAACCATATCACGCCACCGTTTGAGCGTTTCGTACAATTCACCATTGGCTATATCAGAAGACGCCTGCTTTCTACCACTGGCATAGCAGGAAATATTGATTCTTGGCAGGGCTAATTTGATTTTGTGTTGTAAAAAGGAAGTGACAGAAAATGGTTCTTTGCAATATTGCAGAAAATAATTTTGAATAAATAACGCTAAATACAGCTCATTTAGGTACGTATTGATAACCGTGGCAGTTTCACGATGCTCTGTTATCAAAGGGTGATTTTTTATCGCCTCCTGCATTGCCATAAATTTGGGAGCAAAATGGTTGGCGGCGTCATTAATTCTTTTTTGTAGCCTATAATTTTTCTCTATTACTGCTTCCTCTTTCATTAAAGAACTGGTATGACTGATAAAGTTTAAACCAATTGCCTTGTCTGCCGTAAACTTATTTTTTAGATTGTTGATCCAGGTAAGAGATTCTTTATTGAGTTTCGCCTTTTGTTCATTTATATGAAAATTTAAAACATCAACCAAAGTGTTTATTTCAGCAAAAGAAAAAATTTCTTCCAGTAATTGTTGGGTAAATACCTGTCTTGCTCCGGCAAATCTTTCTGCAAGAGAGCCCTTGGGAGTAAGGCTTTGCTGTCCTTTTATTACGTGTTGATTGCTGTAAATAGCGCTTGACGGTATTTTTGATAAAAGCACAATTCCGTTCAAACTGGTACAACGGCTGAGCGCAACATATACTTGCCCGCTGCTGAATGCCGCTGCAGCATCTATCATTACTTTTTCAAACGTCAGGCCCTGGCTCTTATGAATCGTTATTGCCCATGCAAGCCGCAGCGGGAATTGGGTAAAAGTGCCCAAAGTCTCCTGGTCCAGTTTTCCTTCTTTACTTAGGGTGTACCGGGTGTTTTCCCAGGTTTCCTGCGGAACATAAATATCTTCACCGTCGCAGGTCACTACAATTTCGTCGGGGTTCAATGATTTTACGACGCCGATTTTTCCGTTGAAATATTTTCTGCTAACCAGATCATTCTTTAAAAACATCACCTGCGCTCCTGTTTTTAAAACCAGCGAGCCTTCAGCAGGATAGCTTTTTTCAGGAAAATCATTCTCTATGATCGCCTCATAGGTGACCGAGTTACCCGGCAGTTTATGCAATTCCCGGTAATTGATCTGGTCTGCCTGGTTGTTGTGGGAAGTAAGTGTAATGTACTTTTCTTCAAGGGAAGGCCGAAAGCTGGCGTCAAACCTTTGATGCAAATCGTCAAAATCATCGGCATTCATGTTATTGGTACGCACTTTATTCAGAAGGTTTACGAAGGAGTCTTCTTTTTGCCGGTAGATTTTATTAAGTTCGATCAGCATCGGCATTTGCTCTCTGATTACCACGCTGTCAAAAAAGAATTCTGAAGAATAAAATTCCTGCAGGATATTCAATTCATCCCTTTTGGCCACCGGTGGCAACTGATATAAATCGCCAATGCACAAAAGCTGGGCGCCGCCGAAAGGAACGTTGTGTTTTCTGCGGACTGACTTCAAAATCGTATCAATGGCGTCCATTGTATC
>JBQCFI010000004.1:0-34118 GCA_051959325.1 Ginsengibacter sp.
ACCATTTTTATTTTTAGACCATTTTCGAGATAACGAAGTTGTTCGAGTTTTTCTGTTTCTTCTAAAACAGATGGTTGCCATTGTGTAAAATTCATTAGTGCATTTTTTCTGAATGCATAAATACCAATGTGTTTGTAATAATGAGGTGTTACATCTTTATTCCGGGCAAATGGAATAACACTACGGGAAAAGAGAAGTGCATGGTTGTTTTTATCTACTACTACTTTTACGTGATTGGGATTAATAATTGCTGCCTCATCAGTTATCTGATACATTAAAGAAGCCACTTTTATTTCTTTTTTATAATCGTCCTTGAAAGCATATAACAGATCTTCAAGCAGTTCTTTTTTCACAAAAGGTTCATCACCCTGCACATTTACCACAATGTCAACTTCAATAGCCGCAACTGCTTCAGCGATTCTGTCGGAGCCGCTTTCGTGTGGTTTCTTGCTCATGATTGCGCATCCGCCATTATGAATAATTTCATTAAGAATAATTTCGCTGTCGGTTACCACAATTACTTCATCAAACAACAAAGTGGCTTTTGTATTTTCGTAAGTATGCCTGATAATGGTTTTGTCGCCAAGCATTTGCATCAGCTTTCCGGGAAAACGGCTGGCAGCATAACGGGCAGGGATAAAGGCAATTGTTTTCATGAAATATGCTTTCTTAATTCAGATTTTCTTCTTCAGATTCTACGCCTTCTGTGTGAAAATTTTCTGTTAGATTTTCGCTTTCATATCCGCATGACTCACATTTGTAAACATTTTTGGCAGAGATGGCATAGCTTCCAAAAAGCCAGGTAAGGATAGCGGTTGCAATATTAGCTGTTGTTTGTTTCGGAACAAGCGCGATGTTTTTGCTTCCGCATTTGGGGCAAACGGCAGTTTGCCGGTATGCCTCATCAAACTGTTGAAGCAAGAGATTCGCTTCTTCTGCATCTTCTTTTTTTACAACTAATTTTATTCCACCGATCGCATTCGACAGTATCGGATCAACCGTTACTGTAAATTCGTCTTTCAAAAAGCATTCAATTCCTGCATCTCTAAATTTTGCAAGCATAATATGTGCTGTGAAATAATTTTGGAAAGTGCGGATGGTAACGAAATCCATTTTGATGATTATTTATTCTAAAAATAGGAATTGTTTTTATACAAAATTAAAAGCGCTTTTTAAAAGATTGTTGTAATTAAAAAATGGAGTTGCAATGCAAACTCCATTTTCAAAAAGTTTCTATTTTTTCAGATCAGTTATTCAACATCAATGGCATTACCAGCATCAACAACTCTTCATTTTCTGCCTGTTCGGTTGGTTTTATAATCCCTGCTTTTGTGGGGGTGCTCAGTTCAATAACCACTTCATTTGTATCGGCAGCGCTCAGCATTTCAATCAAAAACCTTGCATTAAAAGCAATTTGCAGGTCTTCACCATCATACTGGCAAGTCATTCTTTCATTTCCTTCAAAACTAAAATCCACATCCTGTGCTGATAGCTGCAATTCGCTGCCAGAAATAGACAGGGCTACCTGGTTGGTGCTTTTATTACTAAATACATTAATACGGCGCAAAGCATTTTGAAAATCATTTTTATTTACAGTAAGCTTGTATGGATTATCTGCCGGAATAACCACTTTATAATCGGGGAATCTTGCATCGATCAAACGGCAAACCAATTCTGTTCCATCCTGTTTTACAAAAAGATGTTTATTGCTATATGAAATCGTAAGCTCTGCATCAGTATTTGGTAAAACGTTTTTCAATAAATTCAAAGGCTTTTTAGGAACCACGAACGTGGCGGTTTCAGGTGAAGAAACATCGGTGCGCGTGAAGCGTACAAGCCTGTGAGCATCCGTTGCAACTGTCGTGATGCTTTTGGGAGAAAGTTCAAAGAAAATACCGGTCATAGCAGGGCGAAGTTCATCCGAGCTCGTTGCAAAAATACATTTATTAATTGCGGTGACTAAAGCCGAAGAAGTCATTGTGAATGAATTGGAGTTTTCTGCTTCCGGTTCTTTTGGAAAATTATCCGGATTTTCGCCCATCACTTTATATTTTCCGTTATCGCTGGTAATTTCTACTGCATAGTTTTTATCAATATTAAAAGTCAGGGGTTGCTCAGGAATGTTTTTTAGCGAATCCTGTAAAATTTTTGCGGGAATACAAACCTTGCCGTTTTCTTTTGCCTCAACATCCATTTGAATTTTCATCACCGTTTCCAAATCTGTAGCTACTATCGTGAGCTTATTTCCTTCAATTTCAAAAAGAAAATCTTCAAGAATGGGCAAAACCGTATTGCCACTGATAACGCCGCCTATTTGCTGAACGTGTTTTAGTAATTGCGTTGAGGAAACGATGAACTTCATATAAAATGTTTAGCGTCAAAGATAAAAGATTCAGATTAATGAACAGAAATAAAATGTACACGTAAATTACCAGGAAGAGGAAGAAAAACAAATGTTTTTAATAAGAAAATCTTCTATTGCATTTTTTCGTTTTTCCTCTCTTTTTTGTAAAGAAAAAAATTAGAAATGGTAAAAACGATCCACAGGAAAAGCAAGATTGCTTTGATGGTAATTTGTGAATTATCATGTTCACTAAAAGCATTTAACAATAAAAAAACTCCGATGAGAATCAATAAGATTCCAATTAGTGTAAGGAGCAAATAAAATCCACTTTTGTGAAAATTTTCTATTTTCATGTTGCGCAAGTTCGTTAAAAAAAATGTGCGAAAAGTGATAGCGCGAGCAGCAAATGCGTCTTTAAACTTACTTTTGTAAAAGAAAAACATATATGGAAGTAAAAAGCACCAAAATCGCCTTGTTGGTGGATGGCGATAATGCCCAATCAAAAATGATGGATCTCGTGTTGGAAGAAGCGTCCAAATATGGAAAAGTGACCATCAGAAGGGTTTATGGCGACTGGACTACCCAACACATGAATCACTGGAAAAGCCAATTGAATGAAATGGCTTTTAATCCGATTCAAAAATTTTCTTACACCACCGGAAAAAATTCCACCGACAGTGCGTTAATTATTGATGCCATGGACATTTTACACGCTGATCTGGTCGATGGTTTTTGTATTGTGTCCAGCGACAGCGATTATACTGGTTTGGCAAAAAGAATTCGTGAAGCCGGCATTTTTGTGATTGGAATTGGCGAGCAAAAAACACCGGCAGCATTTGTAAAATCCTGCGAAATATTTACCTATATTGAAAATCTGGAACCGAAAGCTGAAGTGCCTGAAAAGAAAGAAGCTGAAAAAAAGAAGAAAGAAAAATCTCCTATGAGCATGAAACTCATCAACAAAGCGTACGACATGAGTATTAATGAAAGTAACGAAGCTTATATTTCAAATCTTGGAATTAACCTTCGCAAACTTGATCCAAGCTTCGATGTTCGCACGTATGGTTGTAAAACATTGACACAATTTTTTTCAAAACTTCCTGGGTTTGTTGTGGTTGATAATGTGATCAACGGTTTGAATAATCCTTTGATAAAAAAGAAATAAGAAATCCGTTTATTTATTCCTTTACTGAATACTTTTTCACTTTACAAATCCGGAGGGTTGTCTTTCCAATTCCATAAGTAACGGGAAGCATAGGTGCGGTAAGGACTCCATTTCAAAGAAATTTTTTCTATTTTCTTCAGTAAAATTTTTTTATCCGTTTCTTTTAGATTGTACAATTTGATAACACCTTGTTTTAAACCCAGGTCGTCTAATGCGAAAACGTCTTCCCGGCCGAGCGTGAACATTAATATCATTTCTACCGTCCATTTTCCCACGCCCTTTATTTGAGTAAGTAATTCAATTACTTCTTCATTTGTCAGCTTATGCAATTGCGCATCGGTGATTTTATTTTCAATAAAAAAGTGGCAAACATTATGAACATACGAGGCTTTCGCATTTGAAAAACCAATGCTTCTGAATGTTTCCGCAGGTGTTTCTAAAATCTGTTTTGCGGTTGGTTCTTTACCATTATAAAGCGCCAGAAACCTTGCGTACAACACTTTTGCAACGGTTGTGCTCAGTTGCTGGCTCAGAATAGAAGAGCATAATCGCAGGTAAATTTTATTTCTCTTTTGTAAAATAAAAGGCTTTTGTGCGTCGATAATTTTTTTTAATCTTTTATCTTTTGATAAATGTAAAATGTGTTCCATAAACTTTATTAGGATACAGGAATTTATTCCTTTTTGAAGCCGACGGGCGCAACTTCTTCTTCCGGATGCATCGGCGTCATCGGTATGGAATTAAATTCGTTGCGGTAAATTTTTACCAATAAAATAAAATAACTGATCAGCAATGGCCCGAAAACCAGTCCGAGAAAACCAAACATACTAACACCAACGATAATTCCAAAGATAGTAATTAGAGGATGTACATTTCCGATTTTGCGAAGCAAAGTAATGCGCGCCACATAATCTACATTGGTAAGAATGGCCAATGAATAAATTCCTAAACCAACACCCTGCCATGTGTGCCCGGAAGCCAATAAATAAACCGTAAGCGGCACCCAGATAATTCCGGTCCCTACAATGGGAATTAAAGAGGCAACGCCGGTAAGAAATCCCCACACGCCCACTTCGTTTATTCCAAAAATAAAATACCCAAGTGCGCCGACAAGCCCCTGGATGATTGCCAGCAAAGGAATTCCGATTCCATTTGCCCTGATCATCATCTCAGTTTCTTCACCCAGCATTTCCCGATTTTTGTTTTTTAGTGGAATAAAATCATTGATATATTCTTCCATCTTGCGCCCATGAATAAGCATATAATACAGAACGAAAAACATTAAAAGAAGATTGGTTACAAAATTGGCAGTGCCTGTCAAAAATAAGGGAAGCTTGCCTGCAATATTTTTAGTCGCATTCTGAAAATTTTCAACATTTGCAAGCTCAATTCCGGTTGCGTTTTGAATTTTTGCAGACAACGTTTTTACGGCTACCATCAATTGAACCGGATTGTTAAAAACCGCCACTACCTTGGGTAATAGCAGCACGACGGCCAGGTAAACAGGCAAAGCAATGATAATCGTGTAACCTAATATATATAGCAACGCCGTCCATTGGCATCGCCATTTTCTTTCTTCAATCAGGTAGAAATAAGATTTTTTACTCAGAATATATAATGTAATAGAACCAAGCACCCCTGGTAAAAAAATATAAAAATGACGGATGATGAGTATCCCAATCAACAGCACTACTGCCAGTAATATGACCTGTCGGAGATGATTATTGAAATTGTTCATCCTCAAATTTATCAATTTAGTTTTTAAAGAAAAGAAAATGGTTAAAGTGCGTTTTTTGCCAAAGAAGAATCTTTTTTAATTATTGCTTTGCTGAAGAACTGTCGGGCTTTTTGAAAAGCGGGAAGCGCTGTAATGCAACAATTAATTTATAAATTTGCGCGGCTTTAAATATCAAATTTAATCGATGCAAAAAATCATTTTAATAACCGGCGGCGCGGGTTTTATTGGTTCACATCTTACAAGATTATTTGTAAATAAATATCCGGATTATACGATCGTAAATCTGGATAAACTTACCTATGCCGGCAATCTTGAAAATCTGAAAGACATTGAAGTTAAACCGAACTACACTTTTGTAAAAGGCGACATTCTGGATGCAGAATTGGTAAAAAATCTTTTTGAAAAATATCATTTCACTGGTGTGCTTCATTGTGCGGCAGAAAGCCATGTTGACCGTTCTATCACTGATCCGCTGTCATTTGTAAAAACCAATGTTTTGGGAACCGTTTCTTTATTACAGGTTGCAAAAGAGCAGTGGAAAAACAATTATGAAGGAAAATTATTTTATCATATTTCTACGGATGAAGTGTATGGAAGTTTGGGTGAAGAAGGATATTTTACTGAAGAAACCGCATATGATCCACGCAGCCCGTATTCCGCTTCTAAAGCATCTTCTGATCATTTTGTAAAAGCATATTATCACACGTATCATTTGCCGGTGATTATTTCCAATTGTTCTAATAATTATGGACCGTTTCATTTTCCGGAAAAATTAATTCCATTAGCGATTCATAATATAATTAATAACAAACCAATTCCGGTTTATGGAAAAGGTGAAAATGTGCGCGATTGGCTTTTTGTAGAAGATCATGTTCGTGCGATTGATACGATTTTTCACAACGGGAAAATTGGCGAAACTTATAACATCGGCGGACACAATGAATGGAAAAACATTGATATTATCAAAGAGTTAACAAAGCAAATGGATGAAAAATTAGGTCGCGAAAAAGGCACTTCAGAAAAGCTGATCACATTTGTGAAAGACAGAGCTGGCCACGATTTGCGCTATGCAATTGATGCTACGAAGTTAAAAGATGAATTGGGTTGGAAACCATCATTGCAGTTCCAAGAAGGACTTTCTAAAACGATCGATTGGTATTTGAAAAACGAGAATTGGCTCAATGATGTAACAAGCGGTGCATATCAAAATTATTACGAAGAACAGTACGGAAAAAGATAAGAAATGAAAGGAATTATATTAGCTGGTGGTAGCGGAACCCGATTATACCCCATCACTATGGGAATCAGCAAACAGCTTATGCCCATTTATGATAAGCCAATGATTTATTATCCGTTGTCAACTTTAATGTTGGCAGGAATTCGCAAAATTTTGATCATTACCACCCCGGAAGATCAGCAACAATTCAAAAGACTATTAGGAGACGGAAGTCAATGGGGCTGCGAGCTTCATTATGAAATCCAGGAAAAACCAAATGGACTTGCACAGGCTTTTGTGATTGGAGAAAAGTTTATTGGAAAAGATGCGGTGGCGTTGGTTTTGGGAGATAATATTTTTTATGGAAGTCGGTTTTCACATTTGTTGCAACAATCAGCAAATCCTGATGGCGCCGTGATCTTTGCATACCCTGTCAGCGATCCGGAAAGATATGGTGTAGTAGAATTTGATCGGAATAATATCGCGATCAGCATTGAAGAAAAACCTGCAAATCCGAAATCAAATTATGCGGTTCCGGGATTGTATTTTTATGATAATTCTGTAGTAGAAATTGCAAAAAACATTGCTCCTTCCCCGCGTGGAGAATATGAAATTACGGATGTAAACCGGCAATATTTAGAAGATAAAAAATTAAAAGTTGCCGTGTTGGATCGTGGTTTTGCATGGCTTGATACCGGCACTTTTGAATCGCTGCATGACGCTTCAGAATTTGTAAGAGTGATAGAAAAAAGACAAGGTTTTAAGATTGGCTGCCTTGAGGAGATTGCGTACAGAATGCATTTTATTGAGAAAGAACAACTTCTTTCCCTGGCAAAAAAATTTGAAAAAAGCGGTTACGGACAATATTTGAAAAACATTGAAAAATAATTGTTTTATGAGTTATTATGTTCATCCTTCCTCATTTGTAGATGAGAATTGCGAGATTGGAGATGGCACTAAGATCTGGCATTTCAGCCATGTAATGTCTGGTGTAAAAATTGGGAACAATTGCAACCTCGGACAGAACGTGGTTGTTTCTCCAAAAGTGGTTTTGGGAAATAATGTTCGCGTTCAAAATAATGTGAGCATTTATGAAGGTGTTGTTTGTGAAGATGATGTGTTCCTTGGCCCGAGCATGGTTTTGACAAATGTAATCAATCCGCGAAGCGCGGTTAGCAGAAAAGATCAATACAAACAAACGCTGATCAAAAAAGGCGCAAGCATTGGAGCAAATGCAACAATTGTTTGTGGAAATACGATCGGTGAATATGCTTTTATTGGCGCAGGAGCGGTTGTTACAAAAGATGTTCCGGCGTTTGCGTTAATTGTTGGAAATCCTGGCAGGCAAAAAGGCTGGATGAGCGAATACGGGCATAAACTCAATTTCAATTCTGAAAATAGAGCCATTTGTCCTGAAAGCAAGCAGGAATATTTGTTGGAAAATAATGTTGTAAAAAGAATAAAATAGCTGATGAAAAATTTTGCTCTAATCGGCGCTGCAGGTTATATTGCCCCACGTCACATGAAGGCGATAAAAGACACAGGAAACAAGCTGATAGCGGCTTTGGACAAAAATGATTCTGTAGGAATACTGGATAGCTATTTTCCGGAGGCAGATTTCTTTACCGAGTTTGAGCGCTTCGACCGGCATATTGAAAAACAGAAACGCAAAGGAATCAAAACCGATTTTGTCAGCGTGTGCAGCCCGAATTATTTGCATGATTCTCACATTCGTTTTGGTTTACGTGTGGGGGCTAACGTCATCTGCGAAAAGCCTGTGGTACTCAATCCATGGAATATCGATGCGCTGGCAGAAATAGAAAAAGAAACCGGAAATAAAATATTTACTATTTTACAACTACGATTGCATCCGGCAATTATTGCATTAAAAGAGAAAATTTCAAATGAAGCTGAAGGGCAAAAGCATGAGGTAGATTTGGATTACATCACCAGCCGCGGTCATTGGTATTATGCGAGCTGGAAAGGCGACATTCAAAAGAGCGGCGGAATTGCAACCAACATTGGCGTTCATTTTTTTGATATGCTGATGTGGGTCTTCGGCGCAGTAAAACAAAATATCGTAACAGAGCATTCCGCGAGTAGCGCTTCAGGAATTTTGGAACTGGAAAAAGCAACCGTGAAATGGCGATTGAGCATTGATGCCGACACGCTTCCCAATGAAATAAAATCTGCAGGAAAACGAACTTACCGCGCCTTAAATATTGATGGAGAATCTTTTGAATTTAGCGACGGGTTTACCGAACTTCATACAAAGTCTTATGAAAATATTTTGGCAGGAAATGGTTTCCCGTTAATGGAAACGAAACGTGTGATCGAATTGGTGCACCAGATTCGGAATTACAAAAAATAACTTTAAATCCGCGTTTTTAATTCTCGTTTCTCATTCAGTAAATGAAGAAATAAGCCGATTTTCAAATTACTTACCTAACAAATTTCTTTTATAAAAAACCTTTGTGCTTCTATGCACAACAGTGCAAGAACTATAACCTTTCTGGATTTGGCAACATACTTTAAATAAAATATTTCTACAATTAAACTTTTGCTTTTGCTTGCTGTCTATCGTTTTTTGTAAAAAGATTCTCCTTCTATTTTTCAACAGGTTAATATGTCAATATCTAATCAATTAAAAAACCAGCATTTGCTGTGGCGCGCAGCTTTCGGGCCGATGACCGAAAATGTGAACGAGCTTCCAGACGTTTCACAAAAAGAGTTGTACAAAATATTAGAAAAAACATCTGCTAAAAAGCCGGACGAATTGAATGTAGCCAGCGGAACTTTTGATGGTTTAATGAAAGGGCTGCAGGATTTGAGTCAAATGCAAAAACTAACGCAGGACCAAAAAAAGCAGCTTCGAAAACAATCTGTCGATGATATCAAAAATCTGAATCTTTCCTGGCTTGCCGAAATGATAAACAGCGAAGCACAATTGCGAGAAAAAATGAGTTTGTTCTGGCATGGGCATTTCGCTTGTCGGGTAGTAAATATTTATTTTCAACAACAACTTTTAAACGTAATCCGGCAAAATGCGCTTGGTAATTTTGGAGATTTGCTCCGGCAAGTAAGCAAGTCGCCTGCAATGCTTTCTTTTCTAAATAATCAACAAAACAGGAAACAGCATCCCAATGAAAATTTCGCCCGGGAAGTGATGGAATTGTTTACGATGGGAAGAGGAAATTATACAGAAACAGATATACGCGAAGCCGCAAGAGCTTATACCGGCTGGGGTTTCAACGTAAAAGGAGAATTTGTAAATCGCCCATTCGTGCACGATACAGGCAGCAAAACCTTTTTAGGTAAAACCGGAAATTTTGACGGAGATGATATCATTGATATTATTTTGGAACAAAAAACAACAGCAAGATTCATCACTGCAAAAATTTATAAACATTTCGTAAACGAGGATGTAGATGAGCAGAAAGTTGAGCACCTCGCCGAGAAGTTTTATTGCGATAATTACAATCTGCAAAAACTAATGAATGCGATTTTTTTGAGCGATTGGTTTTACGAAGAAAAAAATATTGGAACAAGAATAAAATCTCCAGTAGAGCTGATCGTTGGAGTGAGAAGATTAATTCCTATGGAACTGCAAAAGCCGGAAGCGCAATTGTTGTTTCAAAGAGTGCTGGGACAGGTTTTGTTTTATCCGCCGAACGTCGCAGGCTGGCCTGAAGGAAAAAACTGGATAGACAGCAGCGCGTTGATGTTTAGAATGCGACTGGCTCAGATTGTTACGAATGCGGAAGCGTTTCTAATAAAGCCAAAAGATGACGACGATACGATGATGGGAATGGAAGGTGTTGATAAAAATCCGAAAGCGAATCAATTGCAGACTAACGTTGACTGGGGTTCGGTGATAAAAGTATTTGATAAGACCTCGCGCGAAAATTTGTCCCAAAAAGTGAATGATATCGTCCTACAGACGAAAAATTCTGTCAATGCAAGTGTTTTAAAAAGATATGTGGACAACACCTCCCGTGAAGGATTTATAAAATCAACGATCATAGAATTGATGAGCACGCCGGAGTATCAGTTGTGTTGATGAAAAAACCATGTAAAATGCTTTCTGTACGAGGTTTGGCGCATGTTTTCATTTTTTAATTTATAATAAACGAACAAATAACCTGTTTTATGCTTTTCAAACGTAAAGAGTTTTTACAAATCGGTTCATTGGCTTCGGCTTCTTTGATGATGCCGAAATTTTTAAAAGCCTTTGAAAAAAAGGCTGCCGTACCGCCCGGAAATAAAGTAATGGTGGTGCTTCAATTCAGTGGCGGCAACGACGGATTGAATACCGTTATTCCCATCAGGAATGATCTTTATTATAAATCAAGACCAAAATTAGGAATACAAAAAGAACAAGCATTGCAACTAACCGATGAAGCCGGCCTGAATCCTGCATTGCCATTTTTCAAAGAGCTATTTGATGAAGGAAGTTTAGGAATCATGAATAATGTTGGCTATCCGAATCCGGACCATTCTCATTTTAGAAGCATGGATATTTGGCAAAGCGCAAGCGACAGCAACCAATATGTCACCACAGGATGGCTTGGAAGATATTTGGATGCACAATGCGATGGGTGCGGCAAACCTACGCAAGCGCTGGAGATTGATGATGTACTCAGCCTGGCTTTGAAGGGTGAAAACCTGAAAGGTCTTGCGCTTCAAGACCCGAAAAAGCTTTTTAGTTCCAGCAATGAAAGATATTTTAAAGAAATAAACGCATCACATGATCATGAAGAAGCTGCAGTAGATTATTTGTATAAAACATTAAGCGAAACACTCAGCAGCGCTGACTATATCTACGAACAAAGCCGGCGCCATCCTTCTTCTCAAACCTACCCTTCTACTCAGTTAGGGAAGAATTTAAAAACAATTTGTTCGCTTATTTTGAGTGATATCAACACCAAAGTTTATTATGTAAGTCTAGGCAGTTTTGACACGCATGTGAACCAGGAAAATCAACAAAAAAGATTATTCACAGAATTGAATGATGCCATCAGCGCTTTTGTAAAAGATTTAAAAAGCAACAACCGTTTTGAAGACGTGACCGTAATGACCTTTAGTGAATTTGGCAGAAGGGTAGCCCAAAATGCAAGCGGCGGGACTGATCACGGCACTGCCAATAATATGTTTTTTATTGGCGGCGGGTTAAAACAAAAAGGATTATTAAATCCAATGTGTGATTTGAATGATTTAAACGAAGGCGATTTAAAATATACCGTGGATTTTAAAAGCGTTTATGCTACGATGTTGCATAATTGGCTTGCTGCTAACGACGAAAAAATTCTAGGTAAAAAATATGAGATTATGAATTTTGTTTAAAGATTTTGAGGAATTGGGTAGGGGTTATAACCGGTAAATTTCCAACGTGTTTCAAGTAATCGCGTGTGTTCCTTGTAATAAAGTAATCAAAATCTTCCTCTTGTAAAGCAGTGAAATATTGAATCGCATCCTCAATATCAGAAAAAGAAGAATTGTATGCCTTTAAAATAGAATCTTTATTTGGATTGGTAATTTCAAGATATTTTAGAAGTTTCTTCATCCCTGTGTTTGTCGTCATTCTTCCAACTTCTTTTTCACCAATGTATTGAATATTAATTATTATGGAAGAAGAAGTAAACATTTGAACAGCTTCGTCAGCTCTGTAAAAAAATAATTCAAGGCTTTGCTCAATAAACGGCTTGCGTTCCAAAATAATATCCAATAATACGTCGCTATCTAAAAAGAGGTTATAAACCATGTTTCTTTTTTAAATGTTGCCATCGAATTTCATCAGCATTAAAATCTTTAGACGCTTTGCCAAATAAACCAACCAATTCTCTTGGGTTCAGTTTTTTTTTCGACTCTGCAAATCGCAATCTGTCAATCTGTTCCTCAATTAATTTTGAGACACTTGTATTGTTAGCTTTCGCGAAGCATTTTATTTGTTTTACTTTTTCGTTATCAATACTTAATGTGAGTTTCTTTTTCATACCAATGAATTTAAAGCAGGGCGATATACTTCTTTCAAAGATACGTGCAAATTTTGAAACTTACGTATGAATTAATCCAAACGGTTTACAAACAAAAAACCCCATTGAAGATCCACGGCGTTGTTTTTCTAAAAAACATTTACGCCGACCCCGTTTTTTCCTTTACAACAGAATTCAAAGATTTCAACCTGCTGAAAATTAAAATTCCCCCGATAAAAGCAGCGACTACCAATATCAGGAAAAAAACTTTTTTATCGGTAAAGTCGTCCCAGAAGCTCGTCATGATTCCCGCAAGTTTTCCTCCAATTGCAGTGGATAAAAACCATCCACCCATGAGCAAAGCGGTAAGCCGTGCAGGGGCAAGTTTGGATACCAGTGACAATCCAATAGGGCTTAACAACAATTCGCTGATCGTAAATACAAAATAAGTTCCCCAGAGCCAATAGGGCGAGGTTTTATGCAAATAGACGGATGAAACGGACATAATCGCGAATACCATTACCAGTGATGAAAGCCCGGAAATAAATAACGCCATTCCAAACTTGGTTGCAGTGCTCGGTTCTTTGTTTCTTTTTCGAAGAGTGCTAAAAAGAAAAACAAGTATAGGAGTAAGGATAATAATGAAGAGTGGATTGATTGACTGAAACAATTCTGTGTTGGCCAATTTTTCGCTTCCTCCTTGCGGCCAATCTTGTTTTGGTACGTTATCAAAATACGGATCAGGTCCCATTACCTGTACGATGTTGGTTTTTTTATCTACAATATTTCCATCCACCAGTTTTACCGTATTTTCTCCGTAAGGAGCAGCTACTGCCGCATGATCTTTAATCGGAACAAAATGTTCGTCAACTTTATCTGTCAGCCGCGGCGTATCGCTTACGGTCTGAAGAAATCCAAGCGTTCCGGCAATTTTTTCTGCCGTTGGCGATACGGTGCGGTCAGTGTGTTTTTGTGCCCATAAGGTAAGGCCGGTAGAGTTTTGATTATAAATGGTCCAGAAAATGATTGAAATACCAAAAATAAATAACAAGGCTCCTATCCCTCTCTTATCTTCATTGTTTGCTTTTACATATAAGGAAATATAAAAAGCAATAATGGGAAGACAGGCAAAGATAAAGGCATCGTTCGATTGGCTACCCATGATGGTAGTACCAAAAATTAACGAAGGGATAAACCATCCGATGACGGCAGCAATGATCGCCGGCAAGAATACATACCCAAATATTTTACTCAGAGGCATGTCTTCTGCCCTGCGCTCTTTTTTTACTTCTCCGATTCTTACTTTTGGAAGATTGGAGGCCAGCACGATCAAGCCGATGACAAGCCCTACACCGGCGGCAGCAAAAGCGTATCCCCATCCATATTTATTTCTGAGGTATGCAGCTACAAAATTGCATACCAGTGCGCCAACATTAATTCCCATATAAAAGATGTTGTAAGCATTGTCCTTTAACGGTTTCAGATCTGCACGATTGTAAATATTCCCAAGGATGGTAGAAATATTTGGCTTGAAAAATCCATTGCCAATAATGATGAGTAATAATGAAATATACAAAGCTGTATTCCCCGGAAGCGCCAAACCAAAATATCCTAAAGCCATCAGGCTTCCTCCCAGGAAAATTGATTTAATATATCCCAAATACCGGTCGGCAATGAGGCCACCAATAAAAGGGGTCAGATAAACAAGAGCAATAAAACTTCCGACCACATCCGCGCCCATCTTTTCTGTCATTCCTTTACCGGTGTTGCCATCAATCAGGTAAAGCAATAAAATTCCCACCATTAAATAGTAAGCGAACCGCTCCCACATTTCGGTAAGGAAAAGTACATACAGGGCCTTTGGGTGTTTGCCTTTTTTGTGCGGTTCAATGTCCGCCGGAATTACCTGGTCTTGCATAAAAAGTAGTTGTTTTTTTATAAAATATGTTGCAGCGAAGTTTAATGCGTTGTAAAGTACAGAGAATTTTAAAAATGTGTTTTATTTTTTTATGAATCCGAAAACCGGTTCAAATAAGAGACGTCGCACATCCGGATTGAAAATAAAATCATTCATCAGCAAACGGACAAATAACAAGGGTTTTTGTTTTTCTTTTTGCAGAAAAAAAGCGCCTTTGAAGACGCTTTCCTATTTCTTTTTTCTTAAAAATTCAATTAAAACCATTTAATGAATTCCATGCATCTTCTTTATCAGCGTTTTGTTTAGGCCAAACAGGATCAATCCTGCGGCAACCGGCATGATGGTGAAGAAAAGAAAGAATGTAGAAATAGAATATTGTGCTGTTATGGTATCAATCAAACTGCCGCTAAGGCCTGCCAGCGTGTTGGCAATAAATGTGGCTACAAACCAGATTCCAAACATAAGACCTACCACTTTTACAGGCGACAGCTTACTGATATATGACAGCCCCACGGGAGATACGCAAAGCTCTCCAAGCGTATGAAAAAGATAGGCAAGTATCAAAAATACCATACTTACTGATGCCGTTTGCGCTCCACGTTCAACTGTCATTCCGCCGTAAGCAAGAATCGCAAAGCCAATACCCAGCAAAATCAGTCCAATCCCAAATTTCACTGGCCCGGATGGATTGCATTTGCTTTCCCATATTTTAGAAAATAAAGGAGCAAAAGTGATGATGAAAAATGAATTTAAGATGCCAAACCAGGAAGCCGGAACTTCTGCAACAGGCGCCCAGAATTCTTTATTCAACATCCAAAAAACCAATGCCCAGATAATAACAAAACTGGTTCCGAGAAAAATGTTCGACAATGCATATTTTTTGAACGTTTTTTTGAAAAGATTGATAAGCACCACCGTCAAAATAATCATCGGGACCACTACCAGCAACGAATTTGCCCATTTAAAAATAGAAGCGCTGTTGCCGGATAAAACGCGGTTGGTATAATCCTTTGCAAAAATAGTCATAGACCCACCGGCCTGTTCGAAGGCCATCCAGAAAAAAATGGTGAAAAAGGAAAACACCGCGATTACCATAATCCTGTCGCGGGTGATTTTTTTTGATTGATGGCTTTCTTCCACGATTTCTTCGGTTACCGGGTTTGCATGTGGATTAATTTCTGACAGCGCTTCCTCTTTTTTTGGTGACAGGCCAATGGTGCCAAATATTTTTTGGGCAAAAGTGAATTGCAACATTCCAAAAAACATAAAAATTCCGGCAAGGCCAAAGCCATAGCTCCACCCTACTTTTTCGCCGATATAACCGCATAATAGAATCCCGAGAAAAGCGCCGGCATTAATTCCCATATAAAAAATGGTATAAGCAGAATCCTTTTTTTCGCTGTTGTTCGTATATAATTGCCCGACGATTGAAGAAATATTTGGTTTGAAAAGGCCATTTCCAATGATCAGAAAAGCGAGACCGGCATAAAAAAACGCGTGTGTTTCCGCAGCCATACAAGCGTGACCCAGGGTCATAATAGAAGCCCCGAGGATAACCGCTTTTCTATAACCTGTAAATTTATCAGCAATCCATCCTCCGATGATCGGGGTTAAATAAACCAATCCGGTATAAACGGCGTAAAGTTGCAGCGCTTCTTTTCTTTCCCATGCCCATCCGCTGCCTGTCACGGAAGTAACCAGGAAAAGAACCAGTAAAGCACGCATTCCGTAATAGCTAAACCGCTCCCACATTTCGGTAAAAAAAAGAATGAATAACGATGGTGGATGGCCCTTGTGTTCGACAGCATGTTGCATAAGCGGTAATTTTGTTGAGTATTTAATAATTGGATTTGAAAGTTTGTAAAATAGTCATAATTATGAAATACAAATTGATTTTCACAAAAGTTATGAAAACAGGTTTTTTCGAAGAAATAAAATTTTAAGTTTCATAACTTGCCAACTCTTTTTTAATCTTCATAAATAAAAATTATTTTGAAAATTCTTATCCTTGGTTCCGGTGGCAGGGAACATGCATTTTGCTGGAAAATAAAGCAGAGCGAATTATGTTCCGGGTTATTTATTGCCCCGGGAAATGCCGGCACGGCCGAGTTTGGCGAAAATATTCCTGTTAACATCAACGATTTTGAAGCCGTAAAGAATATATGTGTTTCAAAAAATATTGATATGGTCGTTGTAGGTCCGGAAGAGCCTTTGGTCAACGGGATTTATGATTTTTTCAAAAATGATTCTGAATTGGAAAATATCATTATCACCGGACCTTCAACAGCCGGTGCGCAGTTGGAGGGAAGCAAAGCGTTTGCAAAAGGTTTTATGGAAAAATACCAAATTCCGACTGCAAAATATAGAGAGTTTGATCAGTTGAATTTCAATGAAGGCCTTGATCATATTCATAGTCACCAGCTTCCGGTCGTTTTAAAGGCGGATGGATTAGCTGCGGGAAAAGGGGTCATTATTTGCCAGAACCATATAGAAGCGCTGGCAGAATTTGAGCTGATGATTCAGCAGTCGAAATTCGGGGATGCGGGCAAAAAGGTAGTGGTAGAAGAATTTTTGGATGGAATAGAATTAAGCGTTTTTGTGCTGACCGATGGTAAGAATTATGTGTTGCTTCCTGAAGCAAAAGATTATAAGAAAATCGGCGAAGGCGATAAAGGACTAAACACAGGCGGAATGGGCGCCATAAGTCCGGTGCCTTTTGCAACGGAACATTTTATGCAAAAAGTAAAAGAACAGATCATTAAACCGACCATATTCGGTTTGCAAAATGAAGGAATTGATTACAAAGGCTTCATCTTTTTTGGCTTGATAAAAGTAAACGAAGAGCCAATGGTGATTGAATACAATTGCCGCATGGGCGATCCGGAAACGGAGGTCGTTTTGATTCGATTGAAAAACGATTTGGTGGAATTATTGGTTGCAATGAATGAGCAAAAACTGGATACGCAGGAAATAGCCGTTGAAAAAAACAGTGCCGTAACCATTGTGGCCGTAAGCGGCGGCTATCCTGAAGCATATGAAAAAGGATTGCCGGTTGAACTTTTATATTTGGAAAATCCGGAGGCCAGAAAACACATTGATGAAGGGGAAGGCGCGATTGTTTTCCACGCGGGAACCAAAAAAATCAACGATGAAATTGTAACAGACGGTGGCCGTGTGATTGCTGTTTCTGCCATGGCACAAGGCCTGGGAGATGCGATAGAGCTTTCAAAAACCATCCTCGAACAAATCCGTTTCGACGGAATGTATTTCAGGGGAGACATTGGGTATGAATTTGTGGATTGAATACAGAAGCATGGGTGATTCCGATGCGGAATGTTTAACATAAAAGAAAATCCAAATTTCAATTATTTGTTGCTTTGATGCAAACCAGCGCGCTTTTTCAAAGGTGGTTTTATTTATTTTAACCGATAAATATTAAATTATTTTTCCCTTTAAACAATTTTGAATTTTTAATTGCGTTTCGTATAAAACCCGCAATAGTAATCGGTTGTAATTCCAAATTATTTCCACAACTTTGCAGGCATTAATAATTTTTCAATACCTCAAATAAAACGATGGGCCTTTTTAATTTTTTCACACAGGAAATAGCGATAGATCTGGGAACTGCTAATACGCTCATAATTCATAATGATGTGGTGGTTGTAAATGAACCTTCCATTGTTGCTTTAGATAGGAATAATCCCAAAAATATTTTAGCTGTAGGTAAAAAGGCATTGATGATGCACGAAAAAACCCACGAAAGCATTCGCACTGTTCGGCCATTAAAAGATGGAGTGATCGCTGATTTTAATGCGGCAGAATTGATGATTCGCGAAATGATCAAAAAAATATATCCCAAAAAACCGTTATTTCCCCCAAGCTGGAGGATGATGATCTGCATTCCAAGTAGCATTACTGAAGTTGAAAAACGGGCGGTAAGAGATAGCGCTGAACAAGCTGGAGCTAAAGAAGTTTATTTGCTGCACGAGCCGATGGCAGCGGCTTTGGGTATTGGTATTGATGTAGAAGAGCCGGTTGGAAATATGATTATTGATATCGGTGGCGGCACGACCGGAATTACCGTTATTGCCCTGGCCGGTATCGTTTGCGACCAATCTATCCGTGTTGCCGGCGACGAATTTACCGCTGATATTATGGAAGCGTTGCGTCGTTACCATAGTTTATTAATCGGTGAGCGTACGGCAGAACAAATTAAAATACAGATTGGCGCAGCCATGAAAGATATTGACAATCCTCCTGATGATATGCCTGTAAACGGACGTGACTTGGTAACCGGAATTCCAAAACAAATCATGGTAAGCTACCAGGAAATTGCAGAAGCGCTGGATAAATCCATTTTCAAAATAGAAGAAGGAATTTTAAAAGCATTGGAAACTACTCCCCCGGAACTCGCCTCAGATATTTACAGAAGAGGTTTGTACCTCACCGGTGGCGGAGCATTGCTTCGCGGATTGGATAAAAGATTGGCTGCAAAAATCAAATTGCCGGTTCACATAGCAGATGATCCATTAAAAAGCGTGGTTCGTGGCACCGGTCTTGCCTTAAAGCATTATGACCGGTATCCTTTTGTAATGCGGTAAAGGTTGAAAATTCAAAGTTCAAGATTGAAGGCTGAAAACAATAAATGAATCACTGTTTTTTCATTCAATCAATATTACATTTGCAGCAATAAATTTTTCAATCTCTATTAAATGGCTGTTTCTGTGATGCAGCCCGGATGAAAACCATGCGCAATATTCTTCTCTTTATCCGTATTTATTTTACTTTTATTTTCTTCTTATTTCTGATGGGATTGTCTTTTTACATGCTCTTCAGTTATAATAAGTATCATCATGCTGCCTATTCAAAAGTAGCCGGTGAGATTACCGGAAACATCAATAAAAAATACAATAGCATAGAATATTATTTTCAATTAAAAAAAACGAATGATTCTTTGGTGAAAGCCAATGCGGCGTTATATAATAAGCTCAAACAGGATTATGAAATTGCGGATACGGCGAATAAGATCGCCATTGATACTTTAACGCTTGATTCTGTGCAGCAGCAAAGGAAGTATTTATATATGGCGGCGAAAGTGGTGTATAATTCAGTTAACCTTTTAAATAATTATACTGAATTGCATCGTGGTGCACAGCAGGGTATTACTGCTGACATGGGTGTAATTGATGTAAATAATGCTGTAGTTGGAACGGTGGTAGATGTGAGTAATAATTATGCGGTAGTCATGAGTTTATTGCATGAGCAAAGTAACCTCAGCGCCCGTTTGAAAAGAGGAGGGGAAACCGGAATCGTAACTTACGATGGCAAAACGCCAGGCATTTTATATTTAAAAGATATTTCCAAACTTGCAAAAATTCACCAAGGCGACACGGTTATGACCAGCGGTTTTTCTGATAAATTTCCACGTGGACTATTAGTCGGGTATGTAAAGGATATATTGAATGATAAAAGCAGCAGCACTTATACCCTTCGGGTAAATCCGGCGGCCAATTTCGAAAATTTGCAATATGTTTATGTTATCAACAATCTTCAAAAGGATGAACCGGCGCAACTTTTAAAGAAAGTAAAAAGTAAATGAGCAGCTTAGTTAAAAATATTGTCCGATTTTGCCTTTTGATATTGGTACAGGTTTATATTTTGAACCAGGTTCCACCATTGCATAGGTTGGTAACACCTTACATTTATTACCTGTTCATTTTATGGCTTCCTTTTAAAATGGGACGGCGCACACAAATGTTGCTTGCATTTGCTTTAGGTTTCACGCTTGACTGCTTTACAAATACCTACGGCCTTCATGCAGCGGCTTGTGTGCTCATTGCCTATATCCGGCCGTTTTTGATCAATGTGCTTATTTCACAGGAAGGAACCGAAAGCAATTATTACGAGCCCTCTATCCAAAGTATGGGATTTACGCCATACCTCACTTATGTCACGATCTTAACTTTTATTCATCACACTTTTCTCTTCTTTTTGCAAGCTTTGCAAACCGGCGGTTATTTCTATTTTCTTTTAAAATCTTTAACTTCTACAGCAATAAGTCTGCTATTAATTTTGTTAATAGAATTATTGTTTGTCAGGAAACAAAGATTTAGGACAAATACGATTTAGGCGTAATTTTGCACCTGAAAAATCTTCCTCCGGTACCTTCAAAAATCATCTTTCTCTGTGTTTAACCAATCCAGAAAAAATATCATCATTGCCATGTTCCTGTTTATGGGACTGATCATTATCACCAGGCTTTTCAGCCTTCAGATAATCGATAAGCAATATTCCGTTATGGCAAATGAGCAGGGAAGGTTTAGAATGGTCGTGTATCCAAACCGGGGAATTTTATTTGATCGAAAAGGGCGGGCAATATTGAGAAATACGATTATCTACGATCTGATGGTAACGCCATCCAAAATTCATGGAATGCACCTTGATACCGCTGATCTTTGCCGGATTTTGAAAATAGATACGGCAGAATTTAGAAAAAGGATCATTACCGGCATCATTAAAAACCGTAGTTATCGCCCATCTGTTTTCGAAACTTCTCTTTCGGAAGAGAAAATTGCCAGGTTGAATGAAAGTATGTACAAATTTGTGCCGGCATTTTATCTGCAGGCAAGGCCGGTGCGCGATTACCCTTATGACGCTGCCGGAAATATTCTTGGCTATTTATCAGAAGTAGATTCGAGTTTTTTAAAAAGACATGAAGGAGAAGGCTACCAAATGGGAGATTATGCCGGAAAAACTGGCTTGGAACGTAGTTATGAAAAAGTATTGATGGGCCAGCGAGGAATTGAATATTGGAAACGTGATAATAAAAACCGTCTTACCGAAAGACTGGAAAACGGAAAATACGATACAGCAGCCATACCTGGGGAAAACCTTCATATGGCACTGGACATTGATCTTCAAAAACTCGGCGAGCACCTGATGGAAAATAAAGTAGGTTCAATCGTGGCTCTCGACCCTAAAACTGGGGGAATTCTGGCACTGGTAAGCAGCCCCACCTTTAACCCGAACTTATTGACTGGCGCCGAAAGGAGAAAGCATTTTTCCCAGCTTTTTTTAGATCCAAGATTACCGCTTTATAACCGCGCTGTAAGCGCCACTTATTCGCCTGGCTCTACATTCAAAACCTTACAGGCATTAATAGGATTGCAGGAAGGAGTCATTGTTCCTTCTACAAGATTTACGTGTACCGGAGCTTTTTATGGTTGCGGCCGCCCAATGAAATGTTTGGATATTGGAACTTTTAATCTTACACAGGCAATTACCGTATCTGACAATACTTATTTTGCGAATGTAATGCAACGTTGTATAAACAATCCGGTATATGGATCTGTGGATAGCGCTTTACGTGTTTGGGATCATTACATGTATGGATTTGGTTTGGGAAACAGGTTGGGAATTGATATTCCGGGAGAGCGTGCTGGCTTGATCCCAACGCCAAGAACTTATAACCGGATCTATGGCGAAGGTCATTGGAATTTTTGCACCTTTCGTTCCGTAAGTATCGGACAGGGAGAAGTATTGACAACTCCCCTGCAGGTGGCAAATGAAATGGCATATATTGCCAACAAAGGATGGTATGTTACACCTCACATGATTGATTCCATTGATGGCGGAGATAAATTTGGTCTGCTCGATTCTTTCAAATTGCGCCACCGTCCTTTGAGTATTCCCGATTCAATTTTCGAATATGTAGCAGATGGAATGCAGGGCGTAATGGAAAGCGGAACTGGTGCAGCAGCTAAAGTTCCGGGAATCGTAGTTTGCGGAAAAACGGGAACAGTTGAAAACTATTATAAAGGTATTAAGCAAAAAGACCACGCTGTTTTTGCTGCTTTCGCCCCAAGAGAAAATCCAAAGATCGCAATAGCCGTTATTTGTGAAAATGCAGGATTTGGCGCCAGCTCGTCAGCGCCTATCGCGAGCCTCATGATTGAAAAATATTTAAAGGATTCTATCACAGAACCAGATCGCATTGCCCGCATAGAAGCTATTTCAAAACTGAACCTGATGCCTGCGCGCATTCTTGCCGAAATCCGGCAAAGAGATTCTATTGTTAGAGCCAAAAATGCAAAAGCGTTATTGGAAAAAACTTATATAAAATCAATTAAAGACACTACTGGTATTGAAGAGGAAGACAATAGCGATGCATTGGACGAATTGAACAAGACAAATGACAGCACAACAAAAAAAGAATCGAAAGTTATTCCACAAACCGATACAATACCTGTAAAAAAAGAAAAAATAAAGTCGCAACCGGTAAATGCTGTACTTCCCGATAGAAAGAAGCCCAAACTCAAAAATGATTCTTTACACTAAAACACTATTTCATTTTTAAATGCGAGATCATGCTATCATATCCAAAGGAATAGACTGGCTAAGTGTATGGCTGTACATTATCCTCGTTTCTATTGGCGTTCTGTGTATTTTCTCTGTTGAATATCACAATACCGGTGACATATGGCAAAATATTATCGGCCTCAAAAAAAATTATTCCCGCCAATTACTATTTATAGGCATTTCGGCTATTCTTGCCATCTTTATTTTACTTACAGACAGTAAGTTCTTCACTGCAACCGCCAATCTAAGTTATGCGTTTGGTATCCTACTTATGATGGCTACTTTTGTTTTGGGAAAGGATATTAATGGATCCAAATCATGGATACCTCTGGGTTTTTTCAATCTTCAACCGGTAGAAACCTGTAAAATTTTTACAGCTTTGGCGCTCGCAAAATATTTGTCGCGGCCTGAAACAAATTTTCAAAACACGAGGTCTCAATTGATAGCCGCAGCGATCGCTTTAACACCAGCTGTTTTTTCTCTTCTGCAAAATGAAACAGGACTTGCGCTTGTTTATTTTTCATTTTTAATTCCGATGTATCGGGAAGGGCTTCCACCTATTTACCTGATTATTGGGTTTTCATTTGGTGTCCTCGTGGTGGCGACGATATTGGTCGAAAAAAATCTGTTGGCACTGATTCTGACGATCATTGCCGGTGTTGTTATTTACGTTTTAAGAAGAACAATCAAGCGCGATAAAGCAGTTTTAATTGTCATCCTCGGACTTTGGGTTTTGTGTGTAGGAATTCAAAGGTTTGCAGTTCCTTATATTTTCAAACACGTTCTGCATCAATACCAGGTAGAAAGAATTATGAACACCTTTGGCGTTGACTACGTTCCTGATGCCGAAACGGTGCTTCTGAGCAAAGAAGATAAATTAGAGCAGAGTAAAACAAAAAAAGCGGCAAAAGCAAAGGAAAATTATAATGTAAAACAATCAAAGATTGCGATTGGCTCCGGCGGATTTTGGGGAAAAGGGTTTTTAAAAGGAACGCAGACACAGGGCGATTTTGTGCCGGAACAACACACCGATTTTATCTTCACTTCTGTCGGAGAAAATTTTGGTTTTTGGGGAAGTACATTAGTCGTCCTTTTATACATTGCCTTTATGCTTCGGATTGTTTTTTTGGCCGAGCGACAACGAAGCACCTTCACGCGCGTGTATGCATACAGCGTGGCAGCAATCATCTTTTTCCATGTGTCCATTAATATTTGTATGACCATAGGTCTTGCTCCCGTAATTGGCATTACTTTGCCTTTACTCAGTTATGGTGGCTCATCATTGCTTACTTTTACCATCTTAATATTTATCCTGATAAGATTGGATGCAGACAGGCAAATGGTTTTGAGGTAGAATGGATTACAGCTTTAGAAAGTTTAGAATGATTTAGAGCTTCAGATATCATAAAAACAGAAATCCGGTTTATTAGTTCATTTGCTGCCTATTGATTTCTATGCAATTGTTTTGAACCGAAAGGTGGTATAATTCGTGCAATTATCTAATTCGTAGCAAAAAAAAATTTTTTAAATGAAAATCATTCCCCTAAGTGAAGGAGCTTTTACGGTAGATCAGACAAAGAAATTTGTTCCTTTTGATGTTGATAAGGACGATCTGCAGCAAAGAAATAAAGGAAGCATTTTAGTAGAGATACAACCGTTTGTTGTCATTACTTCAAAAGATATTATTCTTTGTGATACAGGCCTTGGCCATGCAGATGAAAACGGACAATTGCAGATTCACAAAAATCTTGCTGCAAGTGGAATCAATTCATCGGATGTTACGAAAGTCCTTTTATCTCATTTACATAAAGATCATACCGGAGGAATCGGAATGCCCGACAAAAACCAGCCTTCTTTTGAAAATGCCACTTATTTTATCAATAAAAACGAATGGGAATTTGCCTTTAAAAAGGAATCTTCTTCTTATCGTACCCATGATTTTTCATTTTTGGATAAAAACGGAAAAGTAACATTTACAGAAGACGACGGCGATATTGATGGTTACATTGATTATGAATTAACCGGAGCTCATTCTCCTTACCACCAGGTTTTTAAAATTGTTGATAACGATGAAATTGTTTTTTTTGGGGGCGATGTGGCACCTCAATTACAACAAATGAAAAACCGTTTCAAAGCCAAATATGATTATGATGGAGCTGCGGCAATGGAATTGCGAATGCAATGGTGGAAAATTGGACAGCAGGAAAAATGGACTTTTTTATTTTATCATGATATAAAAAATCCGGTTTTTAAATTTTGATTTTTTATTTTGTGGATTACCGCGAATATGAATGAATATTTTAAAATAGGGAGAATAGCAGCCACACACGGAACTGATGGTCTTTTTATTCTCCAACACAGCCTTGGAAAAAAAACATCTCTGAAAGGATTGGAAACGATTTTTATTGAAGAAAAAAAAGAGAGTTTTTTGCCGTATTTCATTTCCTCTTCCAAAATAAAAAGCGATCACGAAACTTTTATAAAACTGGACGGAATTGACTCAAAAGAAGCTGCGCGTTTTTTGCTAAAAAAAGAAGTATGGCTGAATGAAAATGATTTTAAAAAATTTTCTGCATCTGCGGCGCCCATTTCTTTACTTGGTTTCACCATTATTAATGATAATGTAGAGTTGGGAGAAGTAATCGAAGTAATCGAGCAGCCACACCAGATTTTATGCACGATCATTCATAATGCAAAAGAAATTTTCATTCCTATTCATGAAGATTTTTTAGAAAAAATGGATAAAAAAAACCGGAAACTTTATCTGAAGCTTCCCGAAGGATTATTAGAAATTTAAAAGAAGGACAAGTCACCTGGGAAAATAGCTTTCAAAAAGAGAATCGTGATTATTTATTGCCTTACTGCTTTATCACCTGGTATTATCAGAAGCAATTTAAAAAAAGTGGAGGATACCGGATTCGAACCGGTGACCTATTGCATGCCATGCAAGCACTCTACCAACTGAGCTAATCCCCCAAAATCCTAAAAGAACCGCCGCAAAATTCTTTTCTTGCGGCGGCAAATATAATGACAAAAAATGAATGGAAAAGCGAAAAGGAATTGACACTAATAACTCATTATTGACAATTTAGTATTCACAATCTAATCTCCCCAAATCTCTGCTTTTCCTTCCAGCCACAGTTTTACCAAACGGTTAGAAACAGATTTTGGTCTTTCCAGCGGGTAACCCAAAGCTCTGTCCCAGCAAAGACTCGCCAAAACTCCCAGCGAACGGGCAACTCCAAAAAGCACGGTATAAAATTCATATTCTACCATTCCATAATGAACCAACAAGGCACCACTGTGTGCGTCCACATTTGGCCAGGGGTTTTTTATTTTGGCAATCGACCCAAGAATGTTCGGAACAGTTTCATATATATTCCAAACAGTTTGAACCAGCTTATCGTCGGGCATGTGCTTTTTACCAAATGCCATTTGAGCTTCAAACCGCGGATCGGTTCTTCTTAAAACTGCATGTCCATATCCGGGAACGACTTTTCCTTCTGACAAAGTTTTCTTTACATAGGTTTCAATCTGCTCTTTTGTTGGAAGGTCACTTCCGATTTCTTTCTGCATTTCAAAAATCCATTTGATCACCTCCTGGTTGGCAAGTCCGTGTAAAGGCCCTGCCAATCCATTCATTCCCGCAGCAAAAGAAAGATAAGGATCACTCAAAGCTGAACCAACCAAATGCGTGGTATGAGCAGAAACGTTGCCGCCTTCGTGATCAGAATGAATCGTCATGTAAAGCCGCATCAGTTCTTTAAAACTTTCATCTTCATAGCCGAGCATATGCGCAAAGTTTCCGGCCCAATCAAGCAAGCCATTCGGTTGAATGTGTTTTCCGTTTTTATATTTTCTGCGATATACATAAGCGGCGATTCTTGGAAGCCTGGCAATCAGATCCATTGCATCATCAAATACCGGAGACCAATAATCTTTTTTGCTCATTCCTTCTGCATATTTTTTTGCAAACACACTTTCCGTTTGAAGCGCCATAATCCCAACAACGAACTGCGTCATTGGATGTGTGTTTTCAGGCAATGATTCTATGGTGTCAAAAACATAATTGGGAACATGACTTCTGCGCTGCCACGTATTGGTAATCTGTTGGGCGTCTTCATCTGAAGGCAGATCACCAACCAGCATCAAATAAAACAATCCTTCGGGCAATGGCTCGCTTCCGCCTTCTGCTCTTGGAAGTTTTTCTTTTAACTCAGGAATGGAATATCCGCGGAAACGAATACCATCTTGTGAATCCAGAAGGGAAGTTTCTGTAACTAATCCCGTAATGCCGCGCATTCCCTGGTAGATCTGTGATAATCTTACGTCGCCAATGATCCGATCGCCGTGCTCTTTTACAATGTCTTTTACTTCTGCAGCAACAATGTCTGCCTTCGCCTTAAACTTGTCTTTAATTACTCCCATAGTATAAAATAGTTGTTATTGTGATTGATTGTTGTTGAAGAAATTCAACAGCGTTAAAGTTAACCATAGAGCAGGTTTTCAACAAAAGAAATATTTAAAGACAAGGAGATCAACGACGAACGGCAAGAGCAGTTTTCATCAGGTCGTGGATCATTTTAAATGTTTATTTGGCTGTTCTTCTGTATAAATACCAGGCGAGAATGGCAAAAGCAAAGTTGGGCAACCATGCGGCAACAATCGGATTAAAATTTCCTTTTAAAGCAAACACCGAAGCAAAGCGGCCAACAAGGATATACACAACACAGATTAAAACGCCGACGGCAAGATGAAATCCGCTCCCACCACGAATCTTACGCGAGGCAATACAAGCACCGATTATTGTTAAAATGAAAACCGATACCGGGTTTGCATTCCGATTGTTTTTCTCAAGCAATAATGAGTTTACATCTCCGGAGCCACGCAGTTTTTCCAGTTTGATAAATTGATTCAACTCCGGAGTAGTCATTTTGTCTTTCATGTATTCATCGCGCTGCAGGTCGCGTGGTTTGAAATTAAAATTCATTTGCAACACCGGCGTATCTGTTACTTTTTGACGTAGTCCGTTTATTCTTCTTTCTACCACATTATTCAAACGCCATTTATTAGTCGCCGTATCCCACGTAATACTCAATGCCCGTAAATTATAAACCAGGTCTGTATTGTGAAACCTTTGAATAAAAAAATTATTTCCCGATTTGTTCGTGGTATCGTAGTAACGGATACCGGCATACGAAAATGAATCAAGCTTGAAATATTTGTTGCTAATGGTAGAAGTATTTACATATCCTCCATAATTGAAATCAATATATTTTGCATTAAAATTGGCCCATTTTTCATTTGCCGGAGGAAGGACATATTGATTTGTCCACCACAAAAAAACCGTAAACAATAATCCCGTAATCATATAAGGACGCAGGAAACGGCCAAAACTGATTCCGGTACTCAGGATGGCAATGATCTCTGAACGATTCGCCATTTTGGAAGTAAAAAAAATGACGGATATAAAAAGAAAAAGGGGAAAAAGCATCGCGTCAATCCGCGGAAGAAAGCCAAAATAGTATTGGACAATAATTTGTTTTGCGGTAAGACCGGTTTTGGCAAAATCATCTGTCTTTTCACTTAGATCGACAATAACAACCAATATGGTGAGGGCAATAAGACAAAAGAAAAATGTGGTGATAAATTTCCTTACAATATACCAGTCGATAAGTTTCATACGCCGCTAAAGAATGAAATAAATGTTGGCGTCAAAAGTAAATGAAAAAAACGCAGCATGGATTATTTGCAACCCTTCTGCTTTTGTTTTGGGAATATTTTAAAAAGCAGCAAACGAAGTTTTATGTGCGATTTTGTTTTTCTATTATGAAAAAAATAAAAAAGCATTTTGTATTTCAGTAATGCAGCAAACGGACTTTTAATGCTGATTTCTGTTTTCAATTTTTTTTATAATTATTTCTTTGGAGATTTTTTTGCAACCAAGTCAAAAGAATCTTTGATAAAACCTTTTAACTGTGATTGCGACAACGCTCCATCGACGATAATTGTATTCCAGTGTTTTTTATTCATGTGATATCCTGGCAAAATGCATGAATATTCTTCCCGCAATTCGATTGCCTTTTCAGGATTACACTTTACATTGAATTGCAATGGAGATGACGACAATGAAACCAGCAAAAAAATTTTGTTATTGGTTTTGAATACAAGTGTATCTTCTCCAAAAGGAAAACTTTCTTCTACGTCCGTTAATGATAAAACAAAATCTCTAAGGTCTTCGATGTTCATTTTGAAATTAAAAATTAAGGATTCAATGTCGTTTAGTTAAAACCTTATTTACCAAATATCACCCCTTCGGGGTTCTGCAAATTTCAATTCGCATGCTAGCATAATATCATCCCTTCGGGATTTAAAGCCGGAACGGCTGATATGATTATAGAAAATTAAATATTTAAAGTTTTAAAACCTGGAACGGGTGAATATTTTTATCCTAATTAACCGACATTGAATTATGAAATGAGAATTAAAATCCAAGTCACCTTTGCTCATTCTTGAAAATATGCCAACTTCGCTTCAATGTAGTAAAGCAATAATTGAATAATTTAATAATTGAATAATTACTGCCCCTTTTCCGGCCTCAAAATTCCGGTCACAACGTTCTTTGTTGTCAATAATGATTTCGCAGCATCCTGTATATCTTTTACAGTTAATGCATCTACATACTTATCATAATTGATAAAATAATCCGGGTTGTCGCCGGGGAAAACAAAGCTTTGCAATTGGGAAAGCCAGGTTCCGTTTTCTTTCATATCTACTTTATGTTGCTCTTTCCACTGTTTCTTTACCTTTTCCAGGTTTTCTTTGGAAGGGCCGTTTTTGATAAGACTTTCTATTTCTGCGTTGGCTGCTTTGATGAGCGTATCTACCTTTTCAGGGCCACACGGCAATTGCAAAAAGAAGTCGTAATGCGAGTATGGTATTTTTTGAAATTGAACCGGAATTCCTCCGCCATAAATTCCCTGTATTTTTTCTCTTAGATTTTCAATAATCCTGATATTTAAAATTTCGCTGATCGCCTGCGCTTTTAAATCCAACGCTTCGCTATAAGGTGCTTCGCCGCTATAAATCGCCAGTATCAACGCTTTTGGCTCTTTTCCTTTATACACATTCACTTCTTCTTTTCCCGTTACAGGCCGCACTTTATTATCCACATAATGAAATTTCTTTGAACCCACAGGAAGACTGGCAATATATTTTTCCAATAATGGCTTCAGTTGCTCTTCAGTAATGCTTCCGGTAAAAGTGAAATGCATTTCATTCATGTCTTCAAATCTTTCTTTATAAATCTGCATCATCCGGTCAAGTTTTAAAGCATCAAAATAAGCGGCTTTTGGCACTGCAATTGGCGCCAACGGATTATCACGGTAATAAACTTTGAATAAAGAGTCGAGAAAAACTGCTTGCGGATTGGCACTTAAAAATGCAATTTGTGATTTATTTTTTTCAATAAATGATTTGAATAAAGCCGTGTCAACACGCGGTTCGGTTGCATACAGATAAACCAGTTGCAACATAGATTCCACATCTTTTACAGAACTGCTTCCGCTCATTCCATCAGACACTTCAGAAAATGTTGGACGTACACTTACGGTTTTTCCGCTCAATGCTTTTTTCAAATCTACCGGAGAAAAATTTCCAACGCCCATTGCACTGATCACCGGAATTAGATACTCGGCATTGTATTTATCGGCAATGCTGTAATTGCCTTTTCCGCCGGGTCTGATGGCACTCATTAAGATCTGGTCATTTTTGAAATCGGTATGTTTTAAAGTTACGGTTATGCCGTTGCTTAAAGTAAATTCGGTAGTTCCTAAAACAGCGTTCTTTTTTGTTGCAGTTATCTTTCCTGCTTTTGGAGTTTCATTTAATAAATTAGCGGAAACCGTTTTTTCCTCATACGGTTTAATATCCATCTTCTGTACTTCTGAACGAACTGCAAGAATCTCTTCGGGGGTTGGCAAAGTGTTGCCTAGAGCAGGTTCTGGTCCGGTAAGTGCGATAAACTGATTGGAATTTTTGCTCAATTGATTTGCTATTGCATTTACTTCATCGACGGTAACTTGCGGAAGCAACTCTTTATAATATTTATATTCATTGGCAATGCCGGGAATCGGTTCTTTGGTTAAAAAATTACGGATATATTCGTCTGCATAATTGGCTGATTCGGTTTTGTTTTTTTCGTTATAAGCGCGTTCCATATAATTCATCATGTCGGCTTTAGAACGGTCGAGTTCTGCTTTTGTAAAGCCATATTTTTTTACTCTTTCCAATTCTATTTCAAATGCTTTCAAACCACGAAGGCTGTCACTGTTTCCGGTACCAATAAACGCTTCAAACGCTTCATAGCCGCGCGCTTCAGAAGAAAAACCGGAAGCGGCATAAACAAAAGGAGGGTTTTCCTGTTGAGTCAGTTCCCGTAAACGCTGATTGAAAAGATCTGAAAAAATTTCTTTTGCCAGGTCATGTTTATATTCTCCCAGTGTCACTACCGGCGGTGTTTTTACCATAGGATAATGAACCTGGTAAGAATAACTGGTGGCTTCTTTATCAGTAACTACTTTGGCTACGCTTTTTTCATAAGGCGGAACTTCAGCATAGGTTCTTGTCCTTTCATTTGCCGGATTTTTAATTTGTCCGAAATATTTTTTTATCAGGCTTTCTGCTTTTGCCGGTTCGATATCACCAACCACAATTACCGCCATCAGATCCGGCCGGTACCAATCTTTGTAAAAACTTCTGAGCGCAGAATAAGGAGCGTTTTTTACAATACTATCTATCCCGATTGGAAGGCGCTTTGCATACAAAGAATTTGCAAACAACAATGGGTAAATTTGTTTGTTAATGCGATCTTGTGCACCTTTTCCCAAACGGCTTTCCTCCAAGACCACCGGCCGCTCTGCATCAATATCTTCTGCTTTGTCGGTTACATTATGCGCCCAATCTTCCAGGATTTGAAAGCCTTTTTCAATATTTCCTGGTTTGTCAGTAGGGATTGGAAGAATATAAACAGTTTCATCAAAACTGGTATAAGCATTCAGATCACTGCCAAAAGCCACACCGATGGATTGCAAAAATGAAACAATATCATTCTTTTTAAAATGAGTGGTGCCGTTAAAAGCCATATGTTCGCTCAAATGCGCCAATCCCTGCTGGTGGTCGTTCTCGAGAATAGAACCGGCGTTTACTACCAGGCGCAATTCTACTTTTTGTTGAGGCTTTTCATTTTTGCGAATGTAATAAGTAAGGCCATTGCTCAGTTTTCCGATTTTTACATTTGGGTCAACCGGCAATGTGTCTTTTAAATTTTGTTGTGCAAAAAGAGAAGAAGAAAAACATAAAAGAAAAAACGCAACTAGTTTTAGCGATTTCATAAATAATATTTTGAAAAATGATTCCAGGATAAAAGTGTTCTAAAAAAGCAAGGTAAAAAAATTTAAAATAAGCGCTTAAAAATTTTCGGACGAGGAGGAGATAAACATGAACTGCTTACAACATTTATCTTTGCAGCAGCAAACAAACATTTATTGGTTTTTCTGTTTTTGAAAATCAATGATTCATTATGTAAATTCTGAAAATTGGAAGACGAAATTTTTGACATTGCCATCATCGGTGGAGGAATTGTAGGCGCGGCTACATTTTATCAACTCCAAAAACATCATCCTTCTTTGCGGATTATTCTTCTTGAAAAAGAATCACATCTTGCACCGCATCAAACGGGAAACAATTCAGGCGTCATGCATTCCGGACTGTATTATAAGCCCGGTTCGTTGAAAGCAAAAAATTGTGTTGAAGGTAGAAAAGCATTGGTAAAATTTGCGGAAGAAAACCATGTTCCTTATGACGTTTGTGGAAAAATCGTAGTTGCAACTGAAGAATTAGAGCTTCCTTATTTGGATAAAATTTTCGCAACCGGTTTGCAAAACGGAATTGAAGGAATTGAAAAAATTAATGCTGACCAAATTAAAGAACATGAGCCGTGCTGTGTTGGAATAGCCGGCATTTGGGTGCCTTGTACCGGCATTATCGATTATGTAAAAGCAACGGAAAAAATGGTAGAAATTGCTTTAGGCATTAATCAGAAAAGCGAATTAGCTTTAGAGACCGAAGCGCTTTCTTTTGAAAAAGATAATGATATCAATATTATTTCTACGAATAAAAAAACGTATCGCAGCCGCTACACAATTTTTTGCGGCGGTTTGCAGGCAGATAGATTGGCGCATAAAGACCATGTAGATGTGAAAGAAAAAGTAGTTGGGTTTCGTGGAGATTATTATGAATTAACTGAACAAGCGAAACACAAAATAAAGAACCTCATTTATCCGGTTCCAAACCCGGATTTTCCTTTCCTGGGGGTGCATTTTACGCGAATGACCAATGGAGAAATCGAATGCGGGCCGAATGCTGTTTTCACTTTTAAAAGAGAAGGTTACGGCAAAACAGATTTCGATTGGAAAGACACCATCGACGCATTGACTTATCGCGGAACGTGGAAATTATTTTTTCAAAACATTCGTTTTGGTATCAATGAATATCGCCGTGCTTTTTCTAAAAAACTTTTTCTAAAAACGCTCCAAAGATTAGTGCCGTCTTTAACAATGGATGACATCAAGCCTGGACGCTCAGGCGTTCGCGCCATGTTGCTAAGCGAAGATGGAGACACCCGCGATGATTTCAGAATTGAATACCGCGATACTAGTATTCACGTTTTAAACGCTCCTTCTCCTGCCGCTACTGCGTCGCTTGCCATTGGCGATAATATCAGGGAAATGGCTGAGAAGCATTTTAATCTTGCTGGAATTCCGGCATGAGTGAATTCGTCATTGCGAGGCACGAAGCAATCTCCCGCTTGCCTTCATCGCCAAGTGTAGCCGAGCTCCTTTCTTTAAAAGATTGCCACGAAAACCCCTATTCAATGTCTTATAAATTAAAACTTGTATTCGCGGGTTTTCTCACAATGACGTAACAACTTTCGTTCCTTCTTCCAAACAATCGCCAATCCAATTTGACTTTGCATTGGGAGCGTACAAAGTAATCTCCTGCAGTCATAAATTAATCATTTGATTAAAACATTTGGTTAAATCAATTTTTTACTTTTAATTTTGTCAAAGAATTTCAGAACATGCCAACAAAAATTAAAATAGAAAAAGACACCTCTACAGAAGAAAAGATAAAAGAAGCCGCCCGTAAAGTCTTTATGGAAAAAGGATTTGCAGCCACCAGAACGCGCGACATTGCTGAGGAATCCGGGATTAATCTTGCGTTATTAAACTATTATTTCCGCAGTAAAGAAAAATTGTTTCACGAGGTGATGTCAGAAAAAATACAACAGTTTTTTGGCGTTCTTTTTCCAATTATAAATGACTCTTCTACCAAACTGGAAACAAAA
>JBQCFI010000005.1:0-17114 GCA_051959325.1 Ginsengibacter sp.
AGGTCATCAAAATCCATTGCGCCGTTTTTGAAACAACGGTTGCAATAAGCGGTATAGATTTGTCCAATCAAGGGACGATTTGCCCGCATATCTTCCTGTTGCAAGCCATAATCGTTGATGTATTCTTCGGGAGTAATTAAACTATTTTTTGCACTGGAAATCCTATTATAAACTGTATTTGCTTTGTAATGTTTATCATCCAGGTTCATTTCTTTCACCACCGTTTTCACCACACTTTTTGCATCATCGGTGTCATAAATCGTAAAGTTTCTCGGATAGCCCAGTTTGTCTGCTTCTGCTCTTAATATCCGCGCAAAAACTGAATGAAACGTTCCGATATATAAATTTCGCGCTTCATTATTTCCCAAAATATGCGTAACTCTTTCTTTCATTTCAGCAGCCGCTTTGTTCGTAAAAGTTAGCGCCAAAATCTGGAAAGCATCAACCCCCGAAGCCATTAAATGCGCAATTCTTGTAGTTAAAACCTTGGTTTTTCCGCTGCCCGCTCCGGCAACGATCATGATCGGGCCATCGCGATGAAGTACCGCTTCGCGTTGTGATTCATTCAAGCCCTGTAAATATTCCTGCATCTTGCAAATTTACGAAAAGAGGCGCGGAGGAAAATGGATGTGGGGAAATATTTAGAAGGAGTAAAGCTGTTAATAGACGTGAGGCCATAAACTTCTTTCGTTTCAAATTTCATATATTTGTTACAGTAAACAGCATTAAAACATAGCAAAAGATATATACTATTCAAAATCAGGACAATGAAAGTATTAATAGATATTCCTGACAATGAGGCGGCCTTCGGAATAAAAGTTTTAAAAAGCCTTTCCTTTGTGAAAAAAGCAAAGCCTATGTCTATCGCAGCCGTTGCCCTTTGGGACGAACTTAAAGAAGCTGCTGAACAAGTACGGCTGCACAAACAAGGAAAACTGAAACTGAAAACGGCACAAGAACTTCTAAATCAGTTATAGTATTATTCCGACACATCGATTTGAGAAAGAACTCAAACGACTCGCAAAAAAATTTCCTTCTCTTAAAAATGACATGGTTTAACTGATTGCAGATATTGTTGCAAATCCTCAGGCAGGAACTTTTATTGGAAACAACTGCTATAAAATACGCTTGTCCATTAATAGCAAAGGGAAGGGCAAAAGTGGCGGGCACGTGTCATCACTTATCTCTACATTGAAACCAAAACTGTTTATCTGCTTACTATTTACGACAAAGGCGAAAAAGCCACTCTAAAACCCAAGGAACTTAAAGAAATAATGGAGAGTCTCAAACTGGATTAAAATAAAACATTAATATCTAAGCTATCTTCTTTTGTCCTTGATGAAGTATTCGCATGTGACTGTTAAATAAGCAGAATATAACAACAAATGCAGGCTTTCTAAAAATAGTCATTAGAGAAAATCTCCATCTACAATCAATACGTTATTTTTCATTTTTATTATTATGTTATTCCCTTCAAAAATCTATTTTTGGCAATTCACACATTAGCAACTAATAATGATGGTTTCCATCTTAACATTTTCTTTCTTAATCTTATATGCTGCTTTAATTTTTTTTTATAAAATCAGTTGGCACCAAATACCTGTTTATAACAATGGAAAATCAGTAGATAAAACCGAATCTCTTTTTATTTCCATCATCATTCCTGCCCGAAATGAAGAAAAAGATATTGGTTTGTGCATTCAATCCATTATCAGCCAAACCTTGCCTTCAAATAACTTTGAAATAATTGTTGTGAATGATCATTCAACCGATAACACGACAAATGTTGTTCTTTCTTTCAAACAGAAAAATATTCATTTAATCAACCTGGAAGATTTTACAAAAGATCAGATACTTAATTCTTATAAAAAGAAATCAATAGAAACCGCGATGCGATTTGCAAAAGGAGAATTGATTGTAACCACCGATGCCGATTGCCTTGCGCCCCAAAAATGGCTTGAGACTTTAGCGGCATTTTATGAAGACAAATCACCCGTATTTGTTGCTTTGCCGGTAGTATTCAAAAACGCTTTAAACAGTGATTCTTTTTTAAAAAGATTTTTTAAAAATTTCCAATCACTTGACTTTATGATGTTGCAAGGCATCACCGGCGCGTCTGTTTATAAAAAATTTCATGCGATGTGTAATGGCGCAAATCTTGCCTATGAAAAAAAAGTTTTTTACCAAGTGAATGGTTTTGAAGGAATTGATAAGTTAGCAAGCGGCGATGACATGTTGCTCATGCACAAAATCCAAAAGCATTGTCCTGAAAAAATCATGTTTTTAAAATCACAAAATGTAATAGTAGAAACCACTCCGGCAGAGACTTTTAAAGGTTTTATCAATCAAAGAATCCGGTGGGCAAGTAAGGCCGATCAATACACAGATAAAAAAATAACCACCGTTCTTTTACTCGTTTATTTTTTAAACGTCTGGATCTTCATATTGGGAATATCTTCTTTCTTTTCGATGAAAGCATTTTACTTATTTTTAATTTCCATTGCCATCAAAACAATTGTTGAATTTTTATTTCTTCATCCTGTTGCAAAATTTTTTGGCAGGCAAAAATTGCTTTGGTGGTTTTTACCGGCACAACTTTTTCATATTTTATATACCATCCTTGCTGGCTTCCTGGGAAAATTTGGAAGTTATGAGTGGAAAGAAAGAAGAGTAAAATAACTTAGAAGGCAAGAGGATACTCTCTTTCAGGAGAATAAAAACTGGCTTTATTTATTGATTTGTTGTTTCCACATTTTACAATCCATCAATAATCTTTGCCAGCTTCCTGTCCTTATCAGTAACCACATCTCCGGCATCATGCGTTGAAAGCCATATCTCGAGCTTGTTGTATTCATTGGTCCATTTTGGATGATGATCCATTTTTTCGGCTGCGAGCGCTACACGAGTCATAAATGCAAATGCTTCTGAAAAGTTTTTGAACTCAAATTTTTTATAGAGCTTGTTATTTTTTTCTTCCCACATGATAATTGATTTTATTTTTTTAAAAAATGAGATGCTGTTTGTTTTTAATTTTCTCATTTGTCAGTTCCACCACCATCTGCACAGAAGGGATTGTTTTTATCGAACTCATAAAAATATGCACTTCTTCATCTTTCAGCACATCGTCTTTCATCAGCCACAAAAAGTCGAGGTGTTTAAATTCAGGCAATAAATATTCACCATCGTTTTGATTGTTGTACAAATAATGCTTTATCGTTCCTGATTGTTGCCCGTATTGATAAACCGGGAAAAAATAACTCCTCATTTTTTTATTCAGGTGAATTTCAATGCTGTTGTTTATTCTGAAATCAAAATTCAAAACCTGGTTCAGATGCCAGCAAAAACGATATTGCTCCAACGATGCTATAATGCCAAGCAGGCGCGTATTTTCAAAGAAATCTTCCAACATCATTTCATTATCAATCCGCAGTTTCATCGATCATTTTTTTTAAAACACCACATTAAAATTCAATTGATCTTTTCCACGCATCACCGTCAGCTTTGTCGAATCGCCTTTTTTAAATTTACTTAAAGCCGTCATGTAATTATTAATATCTGTCACGGTAAAATCGCCAAGCCTGGTAATCACATCTCCCGGTTTCATTCCAATCTTTTGCGCTATTTTTCCATCAATAATTCCATCCGCTCTCACTCCTGTTCCCGAATAAGTATAATCCGGCATAAAGCCTAAACTCACCGTAAAATTAGCTGTTTGCATTTGCGGTTCGCGCGTTTTGGAAAAGGCAAGCTTTTCATTCTTGTTGGTTTCTTTTAAAATATTTTCGATGTATTCAATTACCCGCAATTCTCCGACAAAATTAATTTTATCCGCATCATCGGTAGGCTTGTGGTAATCGGCGTTGGTACCGGTAAAGAAAAATAAAACAGGAATATTTTTCAGATAAAAAGAGGTGTGGTCGCTGGGGCCAATTCCGCTTGAATCAAACTTTACATTCAAGGCCTGAGTTTTCTGGGGCAAAATTTTACCCCATTCAGGAGAAGTTCCATAACCGCCAATGGTGATGGTATGTGTACTATCGTTTAATCTTCCCACCATATCACAATTGATCATATAATTCACTGTTTCCAAAGGGATGGTTGGATTTTCTGTAAAATATTTTGAGCCAAATAATCCGAGTTCTTCACCGGAAAAACAAATAAAGAGATAATTGTTATTTTTTAGTTTGGAATTTTTCAAAAGCTTCGCCAGCTCAAGTACCGTAGCCGTTCCACTCGCGTTGTCATCCGCACCGTTATGAATTTCCGGCTTGCCTGTCCATAGAGAATTGTGATCTTCTCCATAGCCGAGATGGTCGTAATGAGCACCAATAATGATCGTTTGAGCAGCACTATTGTCGATGTAACCGATCACATTATGACCGGCTCTTTTCTTATCGCCAAATGCTGTTTGCAAATCGATCTGCAGATCAGCTGAATTATCGCTCAAATATTTTCGCGAAGCATTTTTGGTAAGATAAACCACTGGAATTTTCACTTGCGGCATTTTTGATTTTCCGTCAAATTTTAATTCATCATCCAAATTTCCCGAATTAAAAATCAGCAACGCGGACGCGCCTTTTTCAGCAAATTCAACCGCTTTATTCCGGATAGCGGCGATCAGATCAAAATGCGGGTTCTGTCGATTGTCCTCAACAATTTCTTTTATATCCCAAAACCACGGCATTCCTTTTTCTTTAAAAGCAAGAGAAGCGCCGCCTTTCGCGCTTCCCTCAGCGCTGAATATAAAAGGGAAAAAATCGATTCCTGTTTGAAGTGTTGTATCATTGATTTTTAAATGTGTTGAAGGAAGTATTTCTTTTCCTTCATTTATCTCAAAAGCCTGAAGAAAAGAATTTCCGTCGCCCTTTGGCATCAAGCCGGTTTTTTGAAATTCAGAAGTTAAATATTCATAAGCCAGCTTTTCTCCCGTAGTTCCGGTGCGCCGGCCTTCGAGTTTATCGCTGGCCAGGTAATTTATTTCTGTTTTCAGATTTTCAATAATTGCTTTTTCAGATTTTTTCAGTTTCTGTGCGGCAATGGTTTGAGATATCAGGATTAAAAAAAGAAGCGCATTTTTCATAAGCCGATGTGATTTAAAAAAGGCAAATTTAAGGTGAAGTATTCGTGAAGGGTATGATAAAATTTCATGCCAATTATCTGTTTCCTGATTTCGTAAAAGTGTTTTAGCTGCGGGCTGCTACATTTGCCGATTATTTTACATGAATTTGAGCCAACCGCTACATATCGCCTTAGTAGGAAATCCAAACAGTGGAAAAAGTTCACTGTTTAATTCCCTTACCGGTTTAAATCAGAAAGTCGGAAATTTTCCAGGCGTAACGGTTGACAAGAAAACCGGTATTTCAAAAATTTCGGAAAAGCTTTCTGCGAAAATCATCGATCTTCCGGGTACTTACAGCCTTTACCCGAAAAGACATGATGAATGGGTGGCTTATAAGGTGTTGCTGGAGCAGGATGCACAAATTAAAGCAGATGTAATTGTACTGGTAGCGGACGCAAGCAATCTAAAAAGAAACCTCCTTTTTTGTTCACAGATCATCGACCTGAAACGGCCTGTAGTAATTGCTCTGACGATGATGGATATTGCGAAGAAAAATAATATCCAGGTGGATGTTGCCGGTTTAGAAAGAGAACTGGGTGTTTTTGTTATTCCCGTTAATCCCCGAAAAAATAAGGGAATAGCACAATTGAAAAATGCGATTTCTCATGCTGCTCAAAATCTCAACAATTTTCCCGATCGTGATTTTATTAATGTGGAACCAATGGCCCCCTGTGCCATAAAAAAAGTCCGTCATATTTTTCCGGAAGTAAGTAATTATCGCGCCATTCATTATCTCATCAATCATGAAAATTTTGATTTGAATCATGAAACGCAGGATGCAATTGAAAATATCGAAGTCGAAACGAAATTTAACCCGGTAAAAACGCAGGCAGAAGAAATCCTTCAGCGTTATGGAAAAATAAAAACGATCATGAAGCAAACGGTGGTAGAAACCGATCCTTTGCAAAAAGCGTTGTTTACTCAAAAACTGGATGATATTTTATTGCACCGCACCTGGGGATATTTAATTTTAATGACGGTGCTTTTTTTATTATTCCAAAGCATTTTTGTGCTGGCCCAGTTTCCAATGAATGGGATTGAATGGACATTTGCAGAAGCCGGAGGATGGCTCACAAGAGTGCTTCCTGCCGGTTGGCTTACCGATCTTTTTGTAAATGGAATTCTTGCCGGACTGAGTGGAATCATTGTTTTCGTTCCACAAATTATGATATTATTCGGCCTGATCACTTTGCTGGAAGACACCGGTTATATGGCGCGCATTAGCTTTCTTACTGATAAGATTATGCGCAAAGCAGGATTGAACGGAAAGAGCGTAATGCCAATGGTGAGCGGGCTTGCATGTGCAGTGCCTGCCATTATGAGTGCGCGGAGTATAGAAAACAAAAAGGAAAGATTGCTCACAATCATGTGCACACCGCTGATGAGTTGCAGTGCGCGGTTGCCGGTTTACACTGTTTTGATCGCGTTGGTAATTCCGCATAAAATGTATTTGGGATTTATCAGTTTGCAAGGTTTGGTAATGATGCTTATGTATTTTCTCGGAACTTTTATGGCATTGCTTGCTGCTTATGTAATGAAGTGGTTTATCAAAAGCAAAGAGAAAAGTTTCTTTATCCTGGAGCTTCCGACTTATCGGGGGCCAAGATGGAAAAATATTGTTTCTACCATGATCGAAAGAGCCAAGATCTTTGTGTTTGAAGCGGGAAAAGTAATCATGGTGATCAGTTTGCTGCTGTGGGTGCTAAGTACTTTTGGGCCACCGGCAAAAATGCAAGCGGTAACTGCAAAATACGCTACGCTTGTACAGCAAAATCCTTCAAAGGAAAAAGAATATCATAAATTAGAAAGTACCGAACATTTGCAAAATTCTTATGCAGGAATTTTAGGAAAAGCAATAGAACCGGTGATTCATCCGCTCGGTTATGATTGGAAAATAGGAATTGCACTTATTACTTCGTTTGCTGCACGTGAAGTATTTGTGGGAACGATGGCAACTCTTTATAGTGTTGGTGATGATGCTGATGAAAATAATGCGACCCTTCGCCAGAAAATGAGCGCTGCCACCTGGCCAAACGGCGAAAAAGTTTATACACTCGCCGCCGGTTTATCGCTCCTGGTTTTTTACGCATTGGCTATGCAATGTATGAGCACATTAGCAGTTGTAAAACGTGAAACGCATAGCTGGAAATGGCCAATTATCATGCTTTTTTACATGACCGGACTCGCTTATATCATGAGTTTTATTACTTTTCATTTGTTTAAATAAAAACTTCTTTATAAAAGAAAAGGCATCAATACTATAGCAAAATGGCATAGCATTGAAATTGTCATTCTATCTAAGCCGCTACAGGAACGGATTCTTCCGATTCTCAGTAATCGATCACCTGTTCTTCCATCACTTCCGGCATTTTTCTGAATTCATATTGCTGATTGCGCAATTGAGGTTCGAAACCTGCGTCGCGAATCGCATCCTGAATTCCTTTGCTGGTAAAACGGTGGGGCGCTCCTGCGGCACTTACTACATTTTCTTCAATCATGATGCTTCCAAAATCATTGGCGCCGGCATGAAGACAAATTTGCGCTATTTGTTTGCCCACTGTAAGCCAGCTGGCCTGGATATTTTTTATATTCGGCAGCATGATGCGGCTCATGGCAATCATGCGGATATATTCCTGGGGAGTCGTCAGGTTGTGAACGCCCCGAATCCTTGCAAGCAAAGTATCTACATCCTGGAAAGTCCATGGAATAAAATTTAAAAATCCGACTGTACCATCAGGTCTTTTGGCTTGTACATCTCTTAATTTTACCAAATGCTCCATTCTTTCTTCAATCGTTTCCACATGACCAAACATCATCGTAGCAGAAGTAGTAAGATTTAATTTATGTGCTTCTACCATAATATCCAGCCATTCCTGCGCACCACATTTTCCTTTGCTGATCAATCGCCTGACTCTATCGGTTAATATTTCCGCTCCTGGTCCGGGCATGGAATCCAACCCCGCCTCTTTCAGTGCCTTCAACACTTCATGGTGAGTAGATTTTGAAATTTTGGTAATGTGCGCAACTTCCGGCGGCCCCAAGGCATGAAGTTTTAGTTTTGGAAATAACTTTTTTAATTCTTTAAAAAGATTTACATAATAATTCAAATCCAAATCCGGATGGTGCCCCCCCTGCAACAGTAATTGTTCACCTCCATATTTGAATGTTTCTTCAATTTTTCCTTTATACGTTTCGATGTCGGTAACGTAAGCATCTTTATGACCCGGTATCCTATAAAAATTACAAAACTTGCAATTGGCAATACAAACATTCGTGGTATTGACATTCCTGTCAATGATCCAGGTTACTTTTCCATGTGGCACTTGTATTTTCCGGAGTTCATCGGCGACCGTCATGAGTTCTGATAATGCAGCATTCTTAAATAAAAAAGTGCCTTCTTCTACGGAAAGAAATTCAAAACGTAATGCTTTTTGTAATAATGCTGATGTATTCATTTGCTTCTGTTTATTTCCTTAAACCATCCAAAATAATTTGAGCAAAAATACAAGCAATAAATCTTAAATTTAGTTTTTATCCATTATGAAGATTCTGCTTTCCCTCTTTCTTTTGTTTGCCAGCGGTGGTTCATCTGCCCAGGAAATGTATTGGGAAAAGCAGGCAAAGTATATCACCTCTTTTAATTTTCAACTATTAAGTGGAGGTGTTATTTTATTGAAAGCACAGTTTAATAATATTGCCGACACATTTAACTTTATTCTCGATACCGGCAGCGGTGGCATTTCGTTAGATTCCACCACTACTGCAACATACCAGATTCCCCATGTTCCCTCCGGCAGATATATTTACGGAATTGCTGGTGTACGCAAAGTTGATTTCGCACAACACAACCGTCTTACCTTTCCGGGAATCACCGTTGACAGCCTTGATTTTTATATCAATAATTACGAAGTGCTTTCCAACGTTTATGGAATAAAAATAGATGGAATCATTGGTTACAGTTTTTTGAGCAGGTATATTGTAAAAGTAAATTTTGATAGTTTAAAAATCAGTGTGTTTCAACCCGGATTTATTAAATATCCGGAACATGGCTTTTTATTACATCCTCAATTCAGGGGCTTGCCAATTGTGCCCCTGAGGATCAAGGATTCTAAAACAATTACTTCAAAATTTTTTTTTGACACAGGAGCAGGTTTGTGTTTTTTATTAAGTAAACAATTCAAAGATGACAGTGCTGTTTTACTAAAAAGAAGGAAACCTTCACCGATAGAAGTGCAGGGATTGGGGGGCAAAAGAAGGATGCAGCTAACCGTGATTAAAGAGCTGCAAATTGGTTCTTACAAATTCAGAAAAGTACCGACGTATGTTCTGGACGATGAGTTCAATGTGCTTTCGTATCCATCGCTTGGAGGTTTGGTCGGCAATGATATTCTGCGGCGTTTCAACCTGATCATTAATTATCCCCAAAGGGAAATACATTTATTGCCAAACACTCATTTTCGTGATGCTTTTGATTATTCTTACACGGGAATGACCATGTATAATCTTGACGGCGAAATAATCATTGATGATATCATTGAAGGCTCACCTTCTGACAAAAGCGGCTTCAAAAATGGTGATATTATTATGGCGATAGATAAAAATTTCAGTGGAAACCTGGAAACATATAAAAATCTATTGCAAAAAACAGGAACCAGAATTGAAGTACTCGTGATGAGAAATAAAGTGCCTTTAGTGATTTCTCTGAAGGTGGGAAAAATTCGTTAAACCAGACCATCAACGATGATGAATCGTTCAGGCCGCCAAAGGCAAGCGTCCGACCCTGTAGCAGCCTTCCACATGGAACCTTCAACTGCAAACCTCATTCCTGAGCTTTTACAGTTCCACTTCCTGCAATGTGAATTTCAGGTGACGTTGGATTGCCGCTATAGGTTACATCGCCGCTGCCGGTTACATTTACTTTTAAACTCACACTGGCAAAAACATGAACATCAGAACTTCCGGCGACGCGGATCACTGCATTTTCAGATTTCAGATTTGCGCATTTTACATCACCGCTACCACTTATTTTACAATCAAAATCTTTTGTTTGTCCCGACAAAGAAATATTCCCCGAACCTGAGCCGCTTACTTTCACAGAGGGCGCATCAACACTGACGTTCACGTCGCCCGAGCCAGAAGTCGTTATCTCCAGTTGCTGATTACTTTTTACAGTACCATTGCTGTTAATATCTCCCGAACCGGAAGTAATCAATTTATTAAGAGAAGGCGCTGTTACGATTACTTTTGCATGATCATTCATTATAGAATATCCATTTTTATAATGAATGTTTAAAACACCGTCATTTACATCCGTAATAACATAGGGAATTAAATTTTCGTCATTTTCCACTACCATTGAATAATCATTTCCTTCTTTAATTTCCACATCAATAGAACCTGAGGTCTTCACGGCCTGGACTGCAGGAATAGTCCTGTTTTCATCACGCACATTCCCATTGCCGGAAACAGAAGCACATGACGCAAACACGATGGATGCAACAAACAGAAGGATTAAGTTTTTCATCAGCTTATTTTTTGTTTTGATAATCAAAAGTAATAATAAGAAAATTTTATTTTTAAAAGAAATCCGAATCTTTACTTTTCAAACAAGAATGAAATTATAGAAACAATAAACGATTTACCTTCGCAGCCATGACAGAAAAAATCCTGATTCTTGATTTTGGTTCTCAATACACGCAACTCATTGCCAGGAGCGTCAGAGAAGCGAATGTTTATTGCGAAATTACTCCATTTAATAAAGAAATTGAATTTTCACCTGCACTCAAAGGAGTGATCCTGTCCGGATCACCTTTCTCAGTAAATGATGAAAATGCTTTGTTTATTGATGTAAAAAAAATCAACGAAAAAGTGCCGGTTCTGGGAATTTGTTACGGGGCGCAATTAATTGCAAAACTATATGGAGGCGTAGTCGAAAAAAGTGATAAGCGCGAATATGGAAGATCAAAATTGCAAATAAAAAACGAGGCGGATGAATTATTAAAAGGGGTAAAAAATGATTCTGATGTGTGGATGAGTCATAGCGACACCATCAAAAAACTTCCGGATACTTTTTCGATTTCTGCATCTACACACAATATTCCCGTCGCTGCTTTCGAGAGTAAAGACACAAATAATGCAATTTTTGGTTTACAGTTTCATCCGGAAGTTTATCATTCTGCCGAAGGCAAAAAAATAATCCGGAACTTTTTAGTAAATGTCTGCAAATGCAGCCAGGACTGGACTCCTGCTCATTTTATCAATGATACGGTTGCTTCAATAAAAGAAACGATCGGCGATAAAAAAGTAATAATGGCTTTGAGTGGCGGCGTCGATTCTACCGTTGCCGCTACTTTAATTCATCGTGCTATCGGCAAAAATCTTTATGGAATTTTTGTAGATAATGGCGTACTGCGTAAAGATGAATTTGAACAGGTGATTGAGTCGTGCAAAAACATTGGATTAAATATTAAGGGGGTAGATGCAAAAAATTATTTTTATAGTAAACTCGCCGGAAAATCGGATCCGGAAGAAAAAAGAAAAGCCATCGGGAAGAGTTTTATAGAGATTTTTGATGAAGAAGCACACAAGATTCAAGGAATTGAATTTCTTGGACAAGGCACTATTTATCCGGATGTAATTGAATCCGTTTCTGTGCATGGTCCTTCAGTTACGATCAAATCGCATCATAATGTGGGCGGACTTCCGGAAAGAATGAAACTGCAGCTAATAGAGCCATTGCGTTCTTTGTTCAAAGATGAAGTACGAAAAGTAGGTGCAGAACTTGGACTTCCATCCTCATTATTGAACCGTCATCCATTTCCAGGGCCGGGACTGGCGATCAGAATTCTTGGAGAGGTGACAGAAGAAAAAGTTGAGTTGTTACAAAAAGCCGATGCAGTTTATGTGAATGCTTTGAAAAAATTTGATTTGTATGCAACGGTCTGGCAGGCAGGGGCTATCTTACTGCCTGTAAAAAGCGTGGGCGTTATGGGCGATGAAAGAACGTATGAATTTACGGTAGCCTTGCGGGCGGTGACGTCCGTTGATGGAATGACGGCAGACTGGGCGCATCTTCCTTATGATTTCCTTGCTTATGTATCCAACGAAATCATTAATAATATTAAAGGAATTAACCGCGTGGTATATGATATCAGCAGCAAGCCGCCGGCAACGATTGAATGGGAATAAGTAGCTGATGTTTTTGTAAGATGTTAGCATTAAGAATTGAGCATTTATGAAGAAATATTTTTTGTCTTTCATTGTCCTGTTTATTTTTTTGGCACCCGAAAGTTTATTTGCACAGGTTAATTATCCTTCGGTAAATAAGACTTACCATGTTGCTATTTTTGCACCGCTTTATCTTGATTCTGCTTTTACGGGAGATAAATTAAAACAGGAAAGATCACTGCCATCTTTTACCATTGGTGGAGCAGATTTTGTGCAAGGCGCACAAATCGCTTTGGATACAATAAATCTGAAAGGCCAACATGTAGAGGCTTTTATTTACGATTCAAAATCTGCAACTCAACCGGTTTTATCTTTAATAAAAAATAAAAAACTGGACAACATGGATCTTATTATCGGATCTGTGAAAGAGCCGGAATATAGCATGCTCGCTCAGTTTGCCGTACAAAGAAACATTCCTTTCGTATCTGCTACGTATCCAAACGATGGGCGGATCAGACAAAATCCTTTTTTACTACTTGTGAATTCAACATTAAAGGCACATTGTGAAGGCATTTTCAGTTACATTCTTCAAAAGCATGGAACTGATAATATTTACCTGGTAAAAAAGAAAAATGACAACCGCATAGATAATTATTTTAAGGAAATTAATTGGGTAGACGGTAAGCCACTTTTAAAAATAAAAACTATCATGCTCGATAGTTCGATTTCTTCTGCCGGATTAAGATACCTGGTAGATACTACGAAACCTATCGTGGTGATTGGCGCCAGCCTCGAAGAAACTTTCGCACAAAAGTTAGCAGATGCGTGTTATCCTATTCAAAAAACAAATCCGTTGGTTTTCATCGGAATGCCTAACTGGGATGGATTTTCAAGCTTGTATAAGAAAGATGTTTATAAAGATTTTCCAATACGGTTTACAACTCCTCATCATGATGTCAAGAATAATGGATTTAAAGAGTATTTAGATGATAAATATTTTCGTCTATACCGAACAGAGCCAAGCGATATGGCAGAAAAAGGTTTTGAAACCACTTATGATTTTATTTCAATTTTAATAAATCATGGAAGTTTTATGGAAAATATAAATGACAGCACATATGCTCCTTTGCATGATTTTAATTTCCGCCCCGTATTTCATGAAAACAAATCTTATCCTGATTATTTTGAAAACAAACACCTTTTTATTATGCAGATATTGAATGGCAATACTGTGAGAGAATGGTAATACTTTAAGGTTGAAATTTTACTAGCGTCAATCACTACCACGATCTTTTTCCATCAAAATTTTCCAATTCTTTTGCCACAGCATTTAAAAATGTGGAACCCAAAGCGCCATCAATAATACGATGATCGTAGCTCAATGAAAGGTACATCATATGACGGATTGCAATGCTGTCGCCTTGTTCACTTTCAATTACAACGGGACGTTTTTTAATGGCGCCGACTGCAAGAATCGCTACCTGTGGTTGATTAATTATAGGCGTTCCCATCAGGCTTCCAAATGTTCCTACATTGGTCATCGTGAAAGTGCCACCAGCTGTATCATCCGGTTTTAATTTATTATTTCTGGCCGCATTTGCGAGGCCATTTACTTGTTTTGTAAGCCCGGTCAAATTCAACTGATCAGCATTTTTGATTACCGGTACAATTAAATTTCCCGAGGGCATTGCAGTTGCCATGCCTACATTAATATCTTTTTTGATCACAATTTTATCTCCATCAACACTGCTGTTGATGATGGGATATTTTTTGATGCACTTTATAATCGCTTCTATGAATAATGGGGTGAATGTTATTTTCTCCCCTTCCCTTTTTTCAAAATCTTTTTTGATTTTCTCACGCCATAAAACCAGGTTTGTAACATCGCATTCGGTAAAACTGGTAACATGTGCACTGGTGTTTTGACTGTCAATCATGTGTTTGGCGATCATCTTACGCATCCGATCCATTTCAATTATTTCCACATTTCCTGAATATACGGTTGGCGTATATTCCTGCTTTGCCGGTGTTTGTGGTACTTCATGAACAGCCGGTGTCGCTTGAATTTGCTCACTTTGCTGTGGTTGTTGAGGTTTGGACTGAGGCGCATTTTTTCTTTTTTCCAAATAGGACATGATATCTTTTTTGCTCACTCTCCCATCCTGTCCTGTTCCTTCGATATTCTCCAATTCATTCATAGAAATCCCTTCACTAGCCGCAATATTCAAAACCAGTGGCGAATAAAAACGAATCCCTGATACGCTGTTATTCATTGATTTTTTTTCTTCAGGTTGATAAGGAACTTCTTCCATTACCTCCGCTTCTTCATGCTGCTGTACAGATTCATTTTGATGTGAAAAATTATTGTCAGAAGCATTGCCCCCTGCATCAATGCGCGCAATCACTGCACCTACTGCAACTACATCGTTTTCTTTATAAAGAATTTCTGATATGGTTCCTTCAGTAGTGGAAGGAACTTCGCTGTCTACTTTATCGGTCGCAATGTCGAGCACGGTTTCATCCATGGCCACTTTATCGCCTGGCTTTTTGTGCCATTTTAGTATCGTAGCTTCCATGATACTTTCACCAAGTTTCGGCATTATTAAATCTACCATGCTCATAAAAATAATTTAAGATTAAACTGATCAAAACCGACGCTTCAAAAATAAGAAACACGATTTGGTTATTGTATAATAAGTTTTAGCAAGGTAGCTGATTTCGTTTTTTGGAAATACTAATCGGCTTTATTTGTGCTTTTACTGAAGCGGAACCTTTAAACATTCAACCTTACATTTTCAACTTACAGCAGCCCGCCCTCCTGATTGCGCACTCGGACGGTGGCTGTAACTAAGGGGTTTATTATTTCTTGCAAATTCAAGTCCATCCTCCCACCATTGACTCATCAGTTCGGGCCTGAAAACAAATGGATTATTGGTTAAATGTTTTGGCGTAAAATAAATCCGGATATCCAGTTCGCGGTTTAATCCCATTAACCTTCCGATAATGCGGTCTTTCATGCTTATCTGGTTACTCATAAAACTAATGGTTTGCATCACAAGGGAAAACGGATTGTGTGCAAGTGGCAAATTATGTATTTCATTCTCTCCCTCAAGAATGATGACATCCATATCAATAACACCATTTTCCAAAGCGTAATTGATCGGTATGTGGTTTCCAAAACCGCCATCCGCATATTGACAACCATCGTGTTCATACACGCTCATGTATGGTACTGCATTGGCGGATGCCCAGGTCCAGTTGCAAAAGTCTTCATAAGTACTATCTACGGTATTAAAATACTCTACTTTTTGTTTGGTAAGATTGGATACGGTAACAATAACCTTCTTTTGCAACAAGCTTATTTCATCAAATTCTTCTTTAGTCAGATTTTTAAAAATTAAGTTTCTAAGATTTTCACTTTCACCAAATGTTACATGGCCTTTGAGAATATTTCGCAGAATGGCAAACTGGTTGATGCTTTTAAAATAACTTCCATTGGTTTCTCTTGTATTAAAAGGTGATACATTAAAAACGTCTTCCTGCTTTACCGTGGTGAAGATTTTTTTAATTTTTTCAATATTTCCCAAAGCTACATGCGGCAAAAGCAGGCTGCCAGCCGACGAGCCTACAAGAAAATCATAAGAGTTTCCACAATCATTAATCAAATGTTCTGCTATGCCACCGGCGAAAGCACCCTTGCTTCCGCCGCCAGATATCACTAATGCTTTCATAACATTCTATTTTTATGAGGCGAAAAACAGTCTAAAAATAAAACCAGATGATAAAATAAATAAAGCCGTTTTTTTTAAATATGGCAACAAAAACCAGTCCAGTTCACTTCTAAATGTTTTATAAAACTGATGATAAGGAAAGTGAAAATTGAAGTTTATGATAAAATTTAAAAAGGTAGTTTTATAGAATCGGGCTCAAGAAATTCATGCGTGTAATCATTTTCCAGAAAGCTGATCGGAGAATCAGGAGGAGTTATAATTTCATTCTTTGTAAAACCCCATGGCTCCCAATAATCGGCCAAAACACCGGCAAACATTTTTTCGTCCCACGAGCCAAATGCAGACTCAGCCGGAGTTTCAATTATTGGGAGCGATTCAATAACTACTTTCTCTTCGTTTACTTCAATAATATGTTGTGGTCTTTTTTTGAATAAATAATTAGAATAAAGAAAACGGGCACAAAGTTCTTCAAACTGGATAGGGTGTAAAATTTTATCAGAAATCTTCTGAAGAATATCATGCTGTTTACTTCCAACTGCACCGTTATCCTGAAGGCATGCAATGATTCCAAAGCCATTCATCCCCAAAGAAAAATTTAAATTGGTGGGTTCGTCTTTATAATTAAAAGTATCCTGCGAATATTTCAGTTTTACAACTTCAATGCTCCATGGCTTCACGCCTTTAAATTGCATTGGAACGACAAGCGATTGTAACATCAAATGAAATTTTGCAAACCGCTCTTTTAATAAAGGTGAAAGCTTAAATTCTTTTAATTTTGGATTTTTAGCAGAACGTTTTATTGCAAGATTCAGGTCATGATACAAAACGCCATAAACCAATTTTCCCATCCAAAGGAACATTCTTTCTTCAGCAATTTTTTTTACTGCATCATACCCTTCAATAAAGGCTTCTTTTATTTCTTCATCCAAAATATTTAAAGCGTCTTTTACTGACGGTGAACAAGGCAATTTTAAATCTTCATATTGGATGCCGGTTACCTGATCCATCATTTTAAATTTCTTATTTCTTAGAGAAAAACGGTCAAGGATCCAGTTGGGAAAAATGCCAACTTCTTCCTCCTCGGATTGCAAATCCTC
>JBQCFI010000006.1:0-2315 GCA_051959325.1 Ginsengibacter sp.
AAATACATCACTTCCGATAAAGGCAATGCCACATTTCCTGTAATAAAAAGCATTGATAAAAATGCTGCTTTAATTGCTTATACCGATACAAGAAATGACAAGGATTATGTGCAGTACCAAGTGGTAAAATTCTAAAAAAAAACAACTTTTATTCTTTCTGAAAAGAAATACAGATAAGGCCGGTCGCACAAGATTCAGCTACCGGCCTTGCCCATTTTGTTATATTTTTATCACTTTGCCGCTCCCAACCACTTTGCTGCTGATATTGGTTACCGCGCCTTTGTAAAATACATTTCCGCTGCCGCTTATAATCGCATCGATACTCTTGTTTGCATTCACTCTTGCGTTGCCACTGCCACTGATTCTTGCGTCCACATTATCAGAGGTAATTCCACTGCAGTCAATATTTCCGCTGCCGCTGATCGAAACACTGATATTATCGGCGGTGCCTTTTTTCAAATCAATATTTCCACTACCGGAAACGGCTACGTCAAGATCTTTGAAACTGCCTGAATTTAATTTGATATTCCCCGAACCCGAAAGCATGACATTGGTTTTAGCATCAGATGTGAAATTGCCGTCTGCATTAATGTTGCCGCTGCCACTCAGTTGAAGGCCGTTTATTTTTGTCATTGAAACGGTTACGATTATTTTTGAGTGGGATTTCAGGTTTACATTTTTCTTTGATTTGATAGTGAGCTTGCCGTCTTCTACGGTTGTTTCTATGTACGGAAGCAGGTTTTCATCGGCTTGTACCACAATGCTGTTTGAATTTCCGTAAGAGATCTGCACATCCATTGCGCCGTGAGAAGATAAGGATGTAAAACCAGTAACCTCGCGGGTTTCCTTTTTTAGATTTCCATTACCGGTAATATTTTGCCACGGTTGTGCAAATGCGCTGACGCTTATCAGCATAAAAAGAGAAATCATTAATTTTTTCATGATTGGTTTGTTTTAAAATTTTTGGAAGGATAGTTGTGCAACGAAACAACAGAATAAAAAGTTACAGTAACGAAAATAATTTTTTTAAATGGAGAAGATGCAAACACAAAAATCTGAAAATGAGCTGCTCATTTCTAATCTGACACAGCTTTTGAGCAAAGGCAATGCTCATGCAACGCTCGATGATGCGTTGAAGAAAATTCCTTACAAATTATTGGCTGAAACGCCTGCGGATTTGCCTTACAATATCTGGCAAATTGCGCAGCATATTCGTATTTCTCAATGGGATATTCTCGAATTTTCCAGGAATCCGAAATATAAATCCCCCGAATGGCCGAAAGGATATTGGCCTTCTGAAAGAGAACCGGCATCAGAAGAAGCATGGAAAAAATGTGTGCACCAAATAAAAGAAGACCGGAATACTTTTATTGAATTAATAAAAAATGCCGGAGAAAATTTATATAAACCTATCCCCGGCGGCGATGGACAAACACTTTTTCGCGAAGCGCTCGTTTTAGCCGATCACAACAGCTATCACACGGGAGAGATCATTGTACTGAGAAGGCTTTTGGGTGATTGGAAGTAGTTAATTATTAAATTATTGAATTATTGTTTAGAGTTTAGTATTTAGCGTTTGGGCACTTTAGAATGTTTAGAAATTTTAGAAAGGTTTAGAACAACATGTACAGAAAGAGAGTAAAATGAAGATTTGGATTATTTCTTCGTTTGCCGTACAGATTAAATTTAAAACGGTCATTTAACCATTAATCCCAGCACCGTCATAAATTTCTGAGAGCAAAATGGATTCATTAATCGCTTTGATAAAAAGCGTGTCTGAAAGATGATTGTATTCTTCCAGTTCCCAATGGGCGTTCTCATTCAACCGGAATACTTCAACGTGAACAGTCGCGGAATCGACAAGGATGTATTCTTTCAACGTTTTAATATCGCGATATAATCTAAATTTTTCTCCGCGGTCATAATTTTTGGTGGATTGCGAAAGCACCTCAATAATTACCGTAGGATTCAGAACATTGTATTGGTCGTCATTCAGTGTAACAATTTCTCCGCAAATGATGGAAATATCCGGATAGGTGAATAAGGTGTTGGAAGGAATATGGATGCGCTGGTCGCTGTTGAACGGCTTGCATTGTTTGCCTTTCAGTTTATTATAAAGGGTTGCAAGAAAATTTGTTGCAATAATATTATGCGGCACTTTGGCCCCTGACATCGCGAATATTTCACCCTTGTAATATTCATGCTTTTCATCAGCAGCATTTTCCATTTCAAGGTAGTCTTCAACAGAGAATTTTTGCTTGCCATAAGCTACGGCGGGTTCATGTACTTCCATGAAATAAAAATACGAAATATAA
>JBQCFI010000007.1:0-2722 GCA_051959325.1 Ginsengibacter sp.
TATCGGAAACATCGTTTCCAAAAAGTTTGCCAAGAGCATAAAACGGAAAAAATGGCGGGCATAATTATTTGCTAAAAAAGAAGCATTTTTTTAAACACTTCATTTTTCTGACCTTCCGTTTTTTAACTACTAAATTTTAAAAATGAATTTTAAAAGAGCATCGCTTTTAGTTGGTTTCTTTTGTTTTTTCAATTCCATATCCGCACAAAAAAATCCTCACTCCATCTTTAATCCACATGAATTATTTGCACAAAACTTTTATACAAATAATGGAAATGAATTTCGTTCTGTAAACGGAACTCCCGGACCAAAATATTGGCAAAACCGCGCTGACTATGCTTTACAGGCTACAATAGATACTGTTGAAAATACACTAAAAGGCACTGAAACAATTTCTTACACCAATAACAGTCCTGATAATTTGTCATCGCTTTGGTTGCAATTAGATCAGAATACGTACAGAAAAGATGCCCGTTCAAAATTTTATTCTTCACGCGAAGCAAATGGTTCCACTGAGGGTTATCAGTTTGAAAATGTAACAATTGAGTTTAAAGGAAAAATATTAAAGGCGGATTACATTATTACTGATACAAGAATGCAGATCCGTTTGCCACAGTCTCTTTCATCAAAAGAAAAAATGAAGATCAGCATCAAATATCATTATACCATTCCGGGAACATTTGGTAACCGAACGGATTTTTTCTCAACCAAACACGGAAAGATCTATGAAATAGCACAATGGTATCCTCGCATGTGTGTGTATGATGATTTGGAAGGATGGAGCACTTTGCCATTTCTTGGCAGTGGTGAATTTTACTGCGAATATGGTGACTTTGATTATGCCGTTACCGTGCCTGCAGGGATGATCGTAGCTGGCAGCGGTGAATTGCAAAATGAAAAAGAGGTGCTTACTCCAATTCAGATTGAAAGATTGAATGCTGCACGAAAAAGTGATAAGACGATTATGATCCGCACAGAAAAAGAAGTAAATGATGCAGCAGGAAAAAACAAAAATTCTAAATCAGTCACATGGCATTTTAAAATGAACAACACGCGCGATGTCGCGTTTGGTGCAAGTTCTGCGTATGTATGGGATGCAGCAAAAGTAAATTTGCCGGACGGCAAAAAATGCCTCGCCATGTCGGTTTATCCGGTAGAAAGCGCTGGCGAAGACGGATGGGGAAGAGCGACTGAATATTTAAAAAAATCAATAGAATACTTTTCAGAAAAATGGTTTGTGTATCCTTATCCTGTTGCTATCAATGAAGCCGGACGAGCCGGTGGAATGGAATATCCGGGAATTGTGTTTGATGGAATGAATGCAAAGAAAGGAAATCTTTACTGGGTTACAGCTCACGAGATTGGTCACAACTGGTTTCCAATGATTGTTGGCAGCGATGAAAGGCGCTATGCATGGATGGATGAAGGCTTCAATACTTTTATAGATGTGTATGCAGCAGATGAATTTAATCACGGTGAATATGCACCGAAACGCGACGGGGAATATGCACCTGGAAAAGGAAATCCTGCCGACGAAATTATTCCGTTGCTCAAAGATTCGGCGGCGCCTTCCATGATGGCGAGAGCGGATATGCTGACAGAAAAATACAGGCATCCGTTGGTTTATTTCAAACCCGCATTTGGATTGGTAATGCTTCGCGAAATTGTTTTAGGCCCTGATCGGTTTGATTATGCTTTTAAAAAATACATCGAACGCTGGGCGTACAAACATCCTTCTCCCGATGATTTTTTCAGAACGATGGATAATGAAGCAGGAGAAAGCCTTTCATGGTTTTGGAAAGAATGGTTTTATCACAACTGGCAATTGGATCTTGCTGTTCAATCTGTGTCTTATCCAAATAATGATGCAAAAAGTGGCGTCGACATTACGGTTGCCAATTTGCAAAAGATGGCCATGCCTTTTACGCTTGAAATTGTTTTGAAAGATGGAAGTAAACAGACTTTACAATTGCCTATAGAAACATGGATGCAGAGCGATACGCATAAAATTCATCTGGCAACTACACAACCGGTTGCGTCTGTAATTATTGATCCTGAAAATAAGTTGCCCGACAGCAATAGAATGAATAATGTTTGGAAAGGATAAAGAAGAATTGTTTTAGATTAAAACTGGTAAAGCAAATTCGTCAGGCAGCGTCTGACAAATTGATACTGGAAGATTCTGAATCGAACTGGTAAAGGAATTGGCAACAAGGAAACACAGAGTTGCCCACACATTCTTTTCCTTTTACTCCCAGGCTATATGTTTTTTCTTTTCGCATCTTTTGTAAAATAAGCAACGCATTGTCCATATACCAATTCGAAAAAATCATGCTGCTTAAAAACAAAATTTGTATTATTTCTTCGTTTATTGCTGTTTTTTTATCGAATAATTTTCTCATACTTATATTGTTACTTCAAAAATACATACTTTTAAAAGCGCATTCCATACCAGGCTTACAGATACGTAACGAGAATTTTTTAAATAAAAAATACAATGAACAAAAAACTTTTGCTTTGGAGTATTGTTGTGGCACTTGGTGGATTTTTGTTTGGCTTTGATGTGGCCGTTATTTCCGGTGCTGAACAAGACATTAAAAGAGTTTGGGAATTGAGCGACGTCCTTCATGGAATTGCCATTGGTGTTGCACTTTATGGAACAGTCGTGGGCGCGTTGTTGGGAGGCATTCCAGCTACCAAATGGGGAAGGAAGAAAACTTTA
>JBQCFI010000008.1:0-8637 GCA_051959325.1 Ginsengibacter sp.
TAAGAGTTACAAAAGCGCAAAGCACATTATTAATATACTTTGAAGGGAAAAGCAACCTCTCTTATCAATTTCTATAAAAGCAAACACGATCTCAAATAAAAGAAATGGAAGTACATCATCATCCTGATCTTCATCATAAGAAGAAAAATTTCAAAGAATATTTCCTGGAATTCTTAATGATATTTCTCGCTGTGTTCCTCGGTTTTATTGCAGAAAATATCCGGGAAAAGTTAAGCGAACATTCAAAAGGGAATGAATACATTTCCAGCATAAAAAAAGACCTTGTTGCTGACACTGCTGCTATTAATGATTTCATACCGTCTACCTTTCTTCGCATCAATCATTTAGATTCATTGATCGCTATGCTGCAGCAGCCAGGACGAACTTCGCAGGGAGGCCAGCTTTATTACCTGGCAAGAGGTGCGACAAGAGTAAGAATGTTTGAAACTACCAACAGCACTATGACAGAGTTGGAACATTCAGGAAATCTAAGACTGATAACCAATAGAAAAGTAATTGATGCTTTAATAAAATTTCAAAAAATTATTGAGAGTTACAAGACCCTGATGCCTGTTGACATACGTGAAGCGGAGCTGTTATATCCTTTGCTGGGAAATCTTTTTGATGCGTCTGTATTTAACACAATGGTTAAAACCGGTGGTACAGATTTTTCAATAGATACTTCTGCTTCCATATTTGCAAATCTTATCAGGCCAGCAGGCAATCCCCAGTTAAGGAATCATGATCCCGACAAGATAAATCTGCTGATATTTTATTTGCACGAACGCAAATCAAGCCTCATCGGAGAAGCCGGAATATTACAGGAACAAAAAAAAGCCGCGGCTTCAATTATTCAGATTATCAATCAGGAATATCAATAACAACAAATAAAAAAAGTGGAAGTACATCATCATCCCGATCTTCATCATAAGAAGAAAAATTTTAAAGAATATTTCCTGGAATTCTTAATGATCTTTCTTGCAGTAACCATGGGCTTTTTTGCGGAAAGCATAAGAGAAAATATTTCCAACCATAAAAAAGAAAAGGAGTTTATGCTCTCAATGGTTGAAGACTTGAAATCTGACACAGCGAATATTAATTCGTTTACCGGTAAAGCCAACCAGGCGATAGACGAAATGGATTCACTGATGCATTTAATGAGAAGACCTGATCGGGAAAAATTTGGACGAACCATGTATTATTTTTCAAGAGCGGTTACAACAAAAGTTACCAGGTTTCAGCTTAATGACAGGACTTATGAAGAAATGAAAAGCTCGGGCTCTTTAGGATTGATTGAAGGCAATGAACTGCCTGATTCCATCTCCAATTATTATGCGAAACAAACCCATTTTAAAGAGCAGGCTGATTTACAATTGCAAAAATTAAGTGCCTACACTGATTTCGCAGGAAAAGTATTTGACGGAGCTATATTCCAGGAGATGATGCAACGGTTTCCTTATAAAGTAGTCATGCCGCAAGGAAATCCGCCCTTACTTACCAGTGATCACAACACAATAAATGAGTTTGTGGGCTTATTACATTATTACTCTGCCATCAGCATCATAAATACATCGTATGCACAACAGGAAAAAGACGTAACGACTCATTTGATTAAAATGATACAGGATAAATATCATTTACAATAACCGTGAATATTAAAAGAAAAATATAAATAGAAATGGAAGTACATCATCATCCCGATCTTCATCACAAGAAGAAAAATTTCAAAGAATATTTTTTGGAATTCTTAATGATATTTCTCGCTGTAACGATGGGATTTATTGCAGAAGGATTGAGAGAGCACATCAGCGACAAGCAGAAAGAAAGGGAATATATCATATCGTTGGTGGCAGATCTGGAAACAGATATAAACAATGCAGACCAGGCAATAACAGATACTAAAACATCAGAAGGCTTGCTGGATTCATTGTTTGATGTTTTAAATGACCCTATACAAATTAGAAAACAAGGTGATCTCATTTATTATGCCGGTCGCCTTGGACCGCGAATTGGCACTTATGTAAATAATCAAAGAACGTACGACCAGCTTAATAGCGGAGGGTTCAGATTGATCCATGACCTGAAAATATCAAACAGGATCATCGGTTATTATTCGTTGTTTCCTCATCTCAGGCTACTCGAGAGTGGCGCTTTAAGAGAATTTGAACATTATGAGGGCTATGCTTCTAGCATATTCAACCCTGTTGTTTTTCGTCGCCGGGAAAAACCAGATGGTGAAATTGGCCGGGGGAACGACAATCCTCCTCTATTAACTTATGATACTAAATTGTTAAAACAACTTAGCTTGTATATTGTTTACCTCAACGGCTCCAGGCGATCTATTGTCCCCGATCTTGAGAATATCAAAAAAAGTTCGACTGAGTTGATTCAATTTCTTCAAAATAAATACCATTTGCAATAAAATTGAAATTAAGTAACCAATAATCATACTTTCATGGAAGTACATCATCACCCAAACGTAGAGAAAAAAAATTTCAAAGAATATTTTTTTGAATTCTTAATGATATTTCTTGGGGTAACGCTTGGGTTTTTTGCAGAAATATACGGAAAAAGTTACAGAACATCACAGAGCTAAAATTTACGCAGCGGAAATGGGAAATGATCTTGTGTCACGCTATTGAAGAATATTCAACAGGAATATAAATTTGAGAATTGAACAGCAAACGAAGGAATAATGGGAAATTACAACCTGGCGCACGTCTCCTGATACAAAGGACAAAGAGCATGAAGCGTTTTTTCCGCTACAAAATATTTCCATGCCTCAATGCGGTTCGTGACACGTCCGCCCGCTTCTCTGTCTAGCAAACCTTATCCAACCTGTAGAACGATCTTTCCTTTTGCTCTGCCTGAGGCAAGATGGATGAGGGCTTCTACACTTTCCGAAAAAGGATAGACCTTGTCTATGACCGGTTTTATTTTTCCTTCTTCCACCATCGTTTTAATCTGCCCGAGTTCTGCTCCATCAGGATGCATCCAAATGTATTTGTAGGTAGCATCCTTGCTTTTGATAAGATCCTGTAATTCCTGCGGCATTTCATAATCTTTCACCTGAAACAATTCAGCGCCTTCTTTATCTAACGGTCCCAAAATGCTCACCACTTTTCCACCTTGCTTAATCAGTTGGAAAGCATCTAGAGTATATTCTTTTCCAAGTGTGTCAAATACGATATCCACATCCTTTACGATCGATTTATAGTCTTCTGTTTTGTAGTCTATTACCCTGTCCGCACCGAGCGCTTTTACCCATGGTACGTTTCCGGTACTGGTGGTGGTGTACACATACGCTCCTTTGGCCTTTGCATATTGAACTGCAAAACTGCCCACTCCTCCGGATCCTGCCTGGATGAAAACTTTGTCATTCTTTTTTATACCGACCGCTTCTAAAGATTGCAGCGCGGTGAGACCGGCCAATGGCAAACCTGCCGCCGCTTCAAAAGAAATGTTTTCAGGCTTTTTCGAAATTGCCTCGCTCTTTACTGCCGCATATTGCGCAAGGGTACCCATTTGTTCCTGGGGAACGCGCGCGTATACCTCATCGCCATTTTCAAAAGAAGTGACGCCGTCTCCTTTTTCCACTACAATGCCACTCACATCATACCCAATAGTAGCGGGCAAGCCGATAGAGAGCCGGCCTTTAAGCATTCCTAAAATAATGCCGTCATCTATGGGGTTAATCGCAGCAGCCTTGACTTCAATAAGGACGTCACCGGACCCCGCCTTTGGTTTGGTAACTTCGTTGAAACTTAAACTATCCTTTATGTCACCATATTTTACTAATTGTAATGCTTTCATTTTTCCTGGATTTATTTTTTGTGATAATCGGACCACAAAAATGAAGCTAGATTTTGACTAAGACTTAACCAGCGCAAAAGAATAACAATTTTAGTAAAAGGATTTTGTCGTGAGGTATGAGAGCAGGATATCATTTTATTCCATTACAAATAAAAACTTCTGTTGTGACTGATATTACGAAAGCTTTCTTTTTGAAAATAAAAATCCTTATTATTTCCTCATTCACTGCGGGAATTCTTATAAAGCCAGGATCAGGCAGTAGTCATTCGGTGATCCTTGTAACAGGCAAACTGAAATAAAAAACAGATCCTTTTCCAGGTTCGCTTTATCCCAATTTTGCCTCCGTGTCTTTGGATAATATCCTGGCATATAAACAGCGCTATACCAAAGCCGCGATACGTTTTTTCATTTTTACCTTCAATCGGTAGAATCGCTTAAATATTTTTTCCTGATCGAGTTATTGATGCCAATCCCCGAGTCTTCCACCGAAACAGGGATATAAGTTGTGTTAATCCTTACAGCGCCAAAGATCAATATCGGTTAAATAAATTCCGGGGTTGCCATAAGTTCTAAGTTTAGCATTAAAAAACTTAATCATTGATCGTAAATCATTGAGGTCTCACCAAACAGGCAACCTGATTCTTTTCTTCATCGTTTTTTAAACCAGTTGCATCCAAAGAATAAAAATGAAGAAGAACATAAATGGAAGAAGTGGCTTTTACTTCCTTTTTCGATTATACTGGTTGTATTAATTCTCCTGGCAGGAAACAGCATTCTTACCTCGGTTATTCAAAAGAAAATCGCACAGGCGATCCGGCAATTGTCCCCGAAAGCAGATGTGGCTTTTGTTTCGATTCATGCGAATTTATTTAGTTCATCCGCTTCCATTGATGACCTGGACATCCATTTTATACCTTACAGAAATACTCCACATTACGGCCATTTACTTCATTTTAATAACGTCAGTCTTACCGGTATTGATTTTTTTAAGGTCATTTTCAGCAATACGCTTTCCGTTAGAAATGTGAGCTTTAATAAAGCTGACATAAAACTTGATCCGTTTTTATTGGATAAAAAAGATTCTGCACAGTCAATTATAAGCGGTTTGCATGTTCCATTTAAAAATCTTGCAATTGATAAGCTGCAATTCAGGGAAATAAACGTTTGGTTGCATGCAGCAGGTGCATATAAACTATTGTTTAAAGGAAATATGACCTTGCACCGTGCAGAAATAAAATCAACAAACACGTCTGCTGGAACCCATAGCTTCAGCTTTAAAAGCATGGAAGGTTTGCTATCAGATATCCATTACGCAATGCCTCATCATCGTTACGCTATCCATGTAAAAAAACTAATGCTAAACAGCAACAAGCAAAATCTTCTTTTGGATTCATTGAAAATCGTTGCCGATAGCAATACTGAATTTACCCCGGATAAAACCGCAGGTATAAATATGAATGAAGCAACCGCTGCAACTATCGAAGTTAAAAAGTTGAATGTGCTTCAATTATTATCCGCGTTGAGCGATGATAAAGCTTTGCATGAAAAATACCAGGCCGCTATTTTACTCAGCGATGTGCATGCACATTTCATGCAAAATAATAAAGGGTCTCTTTCTGGTAATTCCTTTTATTGTAAGCGCCTGAGCTCTGAAGGAATTGATTTTTTAAAGGCAATTTTACAGGATAGTCTCTTTGTAAATACAATTAAGCTTGATGGATGTGAGATAAATCTTGATCAGAATTTAGTGGAGAAAATAAGCACATCAAAAGAAAAGATCCTATCCCGAATAGATGTTCCTTTTAAAAATGTTTCGGTTAATAAGTTCATGATACCAGGAGCCAGTATCCGGCTGCATTCGATGAACGAAGAACGGCTATTATTGAAAGGTGATGTCACCATTAACAAAGCAACTTTAAATGATAGAGGACCTTATGGAAATAAAGAGTTTCATTTCGGAGCAATTGCTTGTAATCTTTCTGACATCCATTATCCATTACCGGGAGGCTTATACGTGATGCATATAAATAAGCTTATTGCCGATAGCAAAGTAGAGACGTTGCGGATAAATTCTTTGAAGATGGTTCCACTGTATGATAAGTATGAATTGGGTAAAAGATTGGGCCATCAGCAAGATTGGATTAATGCCAGTATCGGGAACATTCAGATTTCTAAATTAAACTACGCTAATATGCAGGACAAAAAACTCCGGGCTGATAAAATAATTTTTAATAACTGTAGAATGTTTGTTTTCCGGGATAGAAGATTACCAAGGCCATTAAAGCAACAACCCATGCCTGATGACTATTTAAAAAGAATTCCTTTGGAAATCCGAGTGAATCATTTGCAAGTGAATAATGCGTCCGTAATCTATGAAGAATTTCCAAAAGACGGCATCCAGCCGGGCACATTGCAATTCGAGAATATGAATATTTCCATGTCGCCAATATTGAATCATCCTTATAAAACTGATCCTGTTTACGCCGATACCTATGTTAAAGGATCGATCATGAATTCCGGTTCCATAATGGCTATCATACATGCTTCCATAACAAAAAATGTTTATTATATAAAAGGGGTCATAGACAACCTTGATTTATCCAGGCTCAATTCTTCTGCTGAAAATCTTGGAAAATTTCATATCCAATCGGGCATTCTCAACAGTCTTGATTTTCATTTTAGAGCAACCGATAAAAAATCTACCGGAGAGATTATTGGGGAATATCACAATCTTATTATAGAGAAACTGAAGGTCAGGCATGGAGTGCAGAAAGTTGCAAAAGTTCCGACTTTCTTTTTGAAACACGTTATTATCCCTAAAAACAAAGATAAAAGCCTGGCTGTATCAAAGCGCACCGGCAAAATTGATTACAACCGTGATTCAACCCGAATGGTTACCTTTTACCTTTTGAAATCTTTGCTCAGTGGCATAAGAGCAAGTTTTAAGTTTGGTTTTTTACTACCGGAATAAAACTTTGTGAATGAACTATTGGCATCCAAGGCAAGGTTACGGCATTGAAATTTGCTACACTATCCTGTTCATTCAGGCTTGTTCTTTCTATTGAGGAAAGCCGGCAGTAATTTTAAACTGGCAATGTATTCATTTCTAACTCTACACCTTTACTTCTCAGCTGCGCGGTGTTTAGGTGATCGTAACCGCATCCCGTAAAAAAAGTTGCAACTTCTACATTACAAATAATTGCATAAAATATGCTGCGCCAATACTTTCGTAACAAGATTCTCTTCAAAAAAACACATCAATGTAATGCCATAGTCCGGGTCTTCTTCCTAAGGTCTTTGCATAATAAACGGTAAGGACTCTAAAATTGTGATCATAAAAAATGCAAGAAAACGGGAATCACAATGTATTTGAGAGGAAACCTGTTATTATTATTTTAGCTATAGTTCCTAACCTTCCAGCATTATCGTAAATCAAAAATAGTTTAAACTGGTTTGCAGATAGCTAAAAAAACATCTCTTTGGCGAGATGTTCCAAAGAGAGGCTAAATGCTTTACGTTCTTTCTTTTACGCTATTATTCTTTACAGGGATTTCAGATATTCAGTAAGATCATGCATCTCAGCGTCAGTTAACTTAAGGTTATTCACCTTGTTGTACCTGGCCACCACATCAGTCAAGGTCTTTGCAGAACCATCATGAAAATAAGGTGGGTGTTGCCAAATTCCCTTTAATGGAGTGACTCTCCAGAGCTTTGTAGCGGATCGGTTAACATATTCTTTATCCACTGCTACAGAGGCACTTTGTGGATGCAATTTTCCTCCATCAATCACATCAGTAAATAAAGGTCCGGAATGACAACTTGCACATTGACCTTTTATTGTAAAAATAACTCTTCCCCGGGCAGCAGCAGAAACATCGTATGAGCCAGGCGGCGGCGGTGGGGCTGAGATAGAATATTGATAGGCCTGCAAAGCAGGAAGCTTGTCTGTTACCAAATCATCGCCTTGCCTGTGATCAACTACCCAATTAATGCGTGCGTCTGCAAAATAACCATGTCCATGCATCTGGGTAACGGATACATATCTATTCCAATAAGCCACAGGTCCTGCAGGTTCATGTTCTACATCGCCGTCGCCAGTGAAAATAGCTTTTGGGATACCATACAAACCGTATGCAGGAGGGATGACAACCGGGTTACTCAATCCATCATGGTTAAATCTTGGGTCGTACATGCCTGGCCCCCAGGAAGCGTAAGTAGTTTTTGTAGTTGCATCTAAGGCGGGAGATAATGAGATAATCAAGCCCGGGTTCAGATCCCTGTTTGGCCAGCCATCCAAACGATTTCCAATGCCTTTGGCAAAAGAGTTATCAACTGTCGAATGACACAGGGCGCAGGTGATCCCCACTCTATCCAGTTTTAAAGTCCCATCCATGTTTCGACTTACCTGCCCTTTTACCCCAACAACTGCATTCAGTTGTAGCAGGGTCAGCGTAGTTTGAGGATCATCCAGATTAACCTGTGCCTTTTGAATAGCCTCAACCAAAGCGGCCGGCAAAGCAGAGGCGTCTACCTTTAAACCCACAGCCAAAGCGGTATTAGGGCTTACACCGGTTTCTATAACCTGGTTCATATGTAACACATCTGTCCAAAATGTTTCATCCCCAAAAGTCTCATAGCGAAATATTTGCTGACCCTGTTGAACGAGAGCCGGATCCAATGCAGGTAAATTTAAATGACCACCACCAGGAGGAAGGTGACCAAGGTTATTTTTACTGTCTGCAGGAAGATGACCATTATCATATTTAGTACAACTAAAAAGTCCAAACGCCGCAATCAATAGTAGCGCAGGAATGCTCAACTTTT
>JBQCFI010000009.1:0-4287 GCA_051959325.1 Ginsengibacter sp.
GGTCATGGGTAATATTGCTGAATATTCCACCGGTATATTGCAGATCATCAACCCGGTGCTGATGTATAGCATGTGAACTGACTTCCATGAATACATGCAAGCAGCCATCATTATACATTTTTGCCAAAAGTTGATTCAAACTGATTGCATCAGGTGTTGTGTGTGTGGAAGGCAAAACTTCATTTTCAATTTGATTTTGCACGGTACTTATCAAACCGCATATATACCCGAGCGAAGAAAACAGTTTGAATAATAAAGTAGCAATGGTTGTTTTTCCATTGGTACCCGTTACCCCTACCAGCGTTATTTTTTCAGATACGCGACCATAAAAATTATGCGCCATAATTGCGGCGGCTTTTGCGCTGTTGTCCACTACTATATAATGAATATCTTCATTGAAAATCTCCGGGACTTTTTCACAAACAATAGCAACTGCGCCCTTGATAATTGCGGATTGAATATATTCATGTCCATCAGAAACAGTTCCTCTTACCGCAATAAAACACGTACCTGGCGTCACTTTGCGTGAATCGATCTGCAAATCATTTATTTCTATAGCAGTCGATCCTACTACAGAATGAATGTTTACTTTATACAATATTTGTTGCAATGATGCCATCAATTCAATTGAATTTTTATCAGTTCACCTTTATTAAATGTTGTGTTCTGTGCAAGTGATTGATAGATCACTTTTCCTCTTCCTGATGCCGAAACTTTCAAGCCCATATTTTCCAGTAAATAAACCGCGTCTTTCAAACCCATACCGGTAACATCAGGAATCGTTTTCGAGGAGGTAGAAATATTATCTGCCATCAATTTTGCATTTCCATCCTGCAAAACTGAAGTGCGCCATGAGCCGGAAGAAGCAGAATCTGTTTCTTTATATCTAAACATGCTAAAGATGTTGTTTACATCTTTTTTCATTCCATAAAATTTGTATAGATCATTGTCCGCCGGTACTGCATTTGGATTAAAAGATTTGTTGGCAACGCGTGTTGCATATAATTTATCAGCAACTTCTTTAAACACCGGCGCGGAAGCAGATGCGCCGTAAACATGTTTGGATTCACGACTGTTTTGAATCACGATAGCGATGCTGTATTCTGGATTTTTCACGGGGAAATATCCCATGAATGCAGACTGATATATTTTAGCGCCCTTATTGTAGCCGCGGTTATCCATTGCCGAAACCGCCGTTCCGGTCTTACCGGCAAATTCATAAACATTACTTTCGAGCGCATGTGCTGTTCCGTGCGGACTTTGAACTACGGCGAGTAAACAGCCTTTTAACTTTCCAAGTGTTTCATCGTCGCAGATTTTATCAACCAAAATCTGCGGCTTAAAAGTTTTGATGTCTTCACCGTTTTCACTGATAGAGTTTACAAGATAGGGTTTCATCATAGTACCATTGTTGGCCACTGCATTGTAAACCATCAAAAGGTTTAAAGGCGTTTCCAATTCTTCATAACCATGTGCCATAAATGGAATGGTTGTTTTACCCCAATGTTTGCTGGTTGGTTTTTTGATGAAAGGTTTTGCCGCGCCGACGATATCAATTCCTGAAGTAGTATCCAGTCTTAAATCATGCAGATGTTGCCAAAACTTTGTTGGCTGATTGTGATAATATTCATCAGCGAGTTTTGCAAATGCTACGTTTGAAGAAATGGCAAATGCTTCTTTTACCGTAATTTTTCCGGTTCCCAAATGAGAATCAGTAATTCTTAACCCATAAAAGCTTTTTCGTCCGCCTTCACAATCCACGATCGTTCCGGTATCTACATATTTATCTTTCAAAAGAGAAATCAAAGTGGCTAATTTAAAAACCGATCCAGGCTCTGTCCTCATTCCTAATCCATAATTATAATCTTCCCAATAACTTCCATCAGGTCTTTTGCCAAGGTTTGCAACTGCTTTTATTTTGCCTGTTTTTACTTCCATCACAATACAGCTACCATGAATAGAACTGTTTTGTTCCATCATTTTCAACAAAGCATTTTCTGCCACATCCTGGATATAAGTGTCAATCGTTGTTACCACATCTTTTCCATTTTCAGGTGCAATTTCACCGCCATCCACCGGCACATAAGCACCTGCCATGTATCGCATCAAACGCTGTCCTGTCTGGCCTTTCAACACGCTATCATAAGACCTTTCAAGCCCCACATTTTTGCTGGTATCGCCGCGTGAAAGGCCAATGGTACGATTGGCAAGAAGCACATAAGGGTTTACACGATTATCTCTTACATCTATAATAAATCCGCTTTTATTACGGCCTTCTCTGACCAATGGAAAATCCTTTAACTCCTGGTAATCGGAAAAGGAGATTTTCTTTTTTAAAGCAAAATACCTGGCTCTTTTTTTATATTGAGTAAGCAACAACTTTTTATAAGAAGCTGCATTGGCATCTTTAAACAAATTCGCCAGACAGATACTTAGCGAATCGAGGTTCTTATAAAACCTTTTCCCGTCTTTGTCGCGAAGACCATCAGCACCAAAATCAACATAAATGTCAAAGACAGGAATAGAAGTACTGAGCATATTTCCATCTTCGCTGTAAATGCTTCCACGTTCAGCGTCGATATCAAAGTATTTCAAATGTTGTTTGTTTGCCATGCTTTTCCAATAATCACCTTGTATCCTTTGGATATAAATGGCACGGCCAAGCACAACTACTCCCAGTAAGATCATTACGAGAAAGCTGAGATGCACACGCCATAATATGTCTTTTTTTATATCCATTTGGTTCAATGTTCAATGTTCAAGGTTTATGGTTTTTACTTTTAAATACGAATCTTCAATATTTGTTTGTTTACTGCTTCACTGTTTGCTGAACTTTCAACGTCAATTGTCTTTTAATGTATCTATAATCCTCAAAGGCGGCACTACCAATGGTTTCAGGCCTAATGGCTCTACCGCTTTTGCCAGTTCACTTTCCTTACTTCTGAATATCACTTCCTGTTTTACGGTCTTAAATTCATATTCCATCTCTTTCAGATTTTTTTCAGTCGCATTTATTTGCCGCATCGTTTTATCGGCATAATGTCCATTCGCTATATACACAATGGCAATAGCGGATATAAAAAAATAAAAAGGGATATTTTTTACAATCCACTTGTTGTACATCAGCCTGCGGCGGTGCTTTTTATACTCACCTCTTGCTTTTTTATCCGTTATTTTATTTTCTTCTGCCATATTTTTTCTTTAAACTTTCAACCTTCAACCTTTTCCGCAATTCTCAATTTTGAACTTCTTGACCTGGGATTCAACTTCAATTCTTCCGCAGATGGGACAATTGGCTTTTTCGTAATTACTTTTAAATGGCTTTTTGTTTTGTTACCAAATAAATCGTGCTCCTGTTCATCTTCAAAATTTCCGTTTTTAAAAAAGTTTTTTACGATCCTATCTTCCAAAGAATGAAAAGTAATTACAGCAATTCTTCCGCCTTCTTCCAATACTTCTACACTTTGTAAAAGCATTTCTTTCAACACATTTAATTCGTCGTTCACTTCGATTCGCAAGGCCTGGAAAACCTGGGCAAAATATTTTTCCGGGTTCCCTTTTACAATCGGATACACCAAATTTTTAAATTGATTAATGCTTTTTAGTGGTTGTGTTTTTCTGAATTCTACGATTGTTTTTGCCAAAGTTTTTGAATTCGTAACCTCCCCATATTTTTCAAACAGTTTATGCAGCTTTTCTTCTGAATAATTTTTGAGAACATCAGCTGCGGTCATCTTTTCATTCTGATTCATGCGCATATCCAATGCTGCATCGAAGCGTGTGGAAAAGCCTCTTCCCGCTTCATTAAACTGATGACTCGATACGCCAAGATCGGCAAGGATGCCATTTACTTTTTGAATTTTATGCAATCGAAGAAAGCGTTGAACGTGTCGGAAATTATGAGGCACAAAACTTATGCGTTTGTCATCCGGTACATTTTTTCTGGCGTCTTCGTCCTGATCAAACACCACTAATTTGCCGGCTTCATTTAATTTTTCAAGAATCTTTTTGCTGTGGCCGCCTCCACCAAAAGTGCAATCAACATAAGTTCCCGACGGAATAATTTTTAAGCCATCAATTACTTCCTTCAATAATACCGGCACATGGTATGCCTGTTGCATAATTATTGTTTTGATGTTTTATCACCCGCCATCACATCCTTTGCCAGATCGCTGAATGCTTCCGGCGAAAAAGTTTCAAAGAACTGTTGGTATTTATTTTTATCCCAAATCTCCAGTTTGTCTATTGCCGAAACGAGAACGATGTCTTTCTCCAGGCCGGCATATT
>JBQCFI010000010.1:0-4093 GCA_051959325.1 Ginsengibacter sp.
TTTTTGCGCCCTCGTCCGCCCAAAAGCCGGGTATCGCAATCCTGTGCCATTCTTTTGGTTGATAAGAAGGAGAAAACCATTTTTCTTCCATGCCTTTATCTTGCGGCCTTTTCATTTTTCGTGCAGCCGCAAAAACTTTTCGGTTAACCCCATTTACATAAGCGGTGTCTTTATTTTTTTCAATTGTTTTAAGAATATCAGGAAATGATTTTAAACTTTCTTCACTCATCATCGATTCGATAGGAACGCCGCCCCAGCTTGCATTGATGATACCAATCGGCACATGGTATTTTTGATATAAATCTTTTGCGAAAAAATAGGCGACAGCAGAAAAGTCAGCGACATTTTCAGGGTTTGCCCACTTCCATGAACCGCCGGGCAAATCACTTTGCGGGCTTACAAGGTCCGTTGTATTCGGAACCCAAAACTGTCTTATATCAGGATAGTTTGCGTTTGGAATTTCATCAGGATAATACACACTGTGCAATTTCATTTGATGCACCATATTTGATTGGCCGGCACAAAGCCAAACATCGCCCATTAAAATATCATGAAGCTTAATTTTGTTTTTGCCTGAAATATCCATTGTATAAGGTCCGCCGGCCTTCGTCGGCGATAATTGCACTTTCCATTTTCCATCATCGGCGGTTTTTGTTCGGTAAGTTTTGCCATTAAATTTCACACTTACTTTTTCACCTTTTGAGGCCCATCCCCAAATATTTATTTTGGCATCGCGTTGCAGAATCATGCTGTCGCGGATAATTTGTGGCAACCTGATTTGTGCATTTACACAGGTTATTAATCCGAGGCAAAAACAAAATGTAATCAGTTTTTTAAGGTGTCGCATTTGTATATTATTTTATCTTTTTTGCAAATTCACTGGAACCATAACGGTTTAATTGAAAGCCGGAAACCAATCCTTTTTCATCTTTTACAAAATGGATCTTTAGAAAAAATGAAGTGATGTAAAAATCAGTTTCAGATGCTGCCAATAATTTGAATGTATTATTGCCGACAGATGCTGTGAGTGAGCCTCTATCAGGTTTTACGTTTACAGTCGTTCCGTCATTCAATCTATAAGTACCGCTATATTGCTGTAGAATATTTGAAGTTAATTTTATGGAAGGGCGTTTGAAAACAAACTGCAAACCTTTTTCATAACCAATTCCCTTTGTGCCGGACTGGCCTGTGTTTTCCAACACTTTACTTTCAATTTGAAGATTGGAATAATGGCGATCGTTTAAAAATGCAGCAAGCTTTTCATAATCAGGCACGCTTGTTTCAACGCCACCTACGCACATAAATAATTTAGCTGAGGGATTGGACTTGTTTGCGTGATACTGCTCTTCATATTTATACAAAATGTTTTTGTCCCACGTAAATGCCGGACTGGCGGCTACATAACGATTAAACATTTCGGGATGCGTAAATAAAGTGTACATCGTAAACAATCCACCGAGGGAACAACCGATTAATGTTTTATCGTTTTCATCAACGCGATAATTTTTTTGAACCAAAGGAAAAACCTCGTTCTTAACTACGGATAAAAATTTATCAGCTCCACCACTTTGTAGCAAACTTTTTTCATTTGATGGAGTATAATCTCTTGCTCTTAAACTATCGGGATTGGGATGACTGCCGCCCCACGTAATGCCGACAATAATCATTTCAGGAACGAACCCATCATAATATTGCTGTCCGTATAAAGCAGTCAATAAAGGGAAATCCCACTGCGAATCCATGAGATATACCACAGGATATTTTTGATTGGTTTTATTATAGCTTCCGGGCAATGATATTTGCAAAACATATTCCTGCCCACTTACGATTGATGAAGTAAATGTTTTTGTTTGAGAGCCTGGAATGGTTACTTCCGTTGATTGTCCAATCATCAATTCTGAAAGGAACATTGCGAATGTGATGAGCAATACTTTTTTCATTTGTTATAATTGTTTTACAAAAACATAATTTCAAATTTTCAAACCTGCACTTCACTAATTGGAATAGCTTTTCAGTAAACGAATAAATAAGAATGATTTTTTTCTCACCTCAATTCCTTATAAATATCATCATCACCTTTATATTCAAACCAATCATATAAAGCTTTATTCGTTGTTGCAAGGCCGTTTGATGTTCCATACATTGTATACATGCATCCCACAAAACCACCGGCAGTTTTAGTACTCAGGAATTTTCCATCTACGTTATCTTTTAATAAAATCCAATTATTTTTTTCTTCTGAATAATAGAAATTATACTTGTCGTTGTCCGCTTGTATTTTTAATTGTAACGCATTGTCGTTTTTCAATTCAGCGGAAGCAAGAAGTTCTTCTTTTTGATTTCTTTGGGACGCGGATTTGTACAATTCGACAACCGGCTTGCCATCTTTCACTGACTTGCATAAGAAATAATAAAACCTGTCATTTTGAAATATCATCAATCCTGCTTTTTCATTTTCTGCTGCGGCGCGGAACCTCATACTAACTGCGCCGTAACCTTTTAAGTTTGCCTGTCTGAACCCAATGAATGCCGGAGTTTTTCTTTCTGCCGCCGTGTTTTCTTTTAAAGGCAATTCTAAAAAACCATTTTTTATTTTGTAAAGATCTTCTGTCGGATTGCGCAAAAACACATAGCGATAGTTTAGTTGCTTCTCTTTAAAATCATCTTTAAAAGTATAGTTGCCGCTGAAGCTGTTATCTACTTTTTTTGTTGAAGAAAAAGGAACCGGATATTGATACCTTACTTCTGTATTATTCGGAATGATAACCGGCCAGTCATCTTTCCATTCAACAGGCGCCATAAATGTTTCCCTGCCTGTGTTGTAATAATCGCCTTCGTAAGGGCGACATCCAAGAAATACCGCATACCATTTTCTATTGGGTGTTTCCACCAAATCTGCATGACCTGTTGACGTAACCGGATTTTTTCTTGTAGGGTCTAAATTTCTTTGAGTAAGAATCGGATTGTTTTCGTAAGAAACAAAAGGGCCTTCTACATTTTTACTTCTGAAAATCACTTCGGAATGTTGGTCAGCAGTGCCTCCTTCGGCACACATCAAATAATAACAACCATTAATTTTGTACAAATGTGGTCCTTCAATCCAGATAGGATGTTTTGATAAATCGGTGCCACCATTCACAATTATTTTGTTGTCACCAACTGTTTTTTTTGTTGTTACGTCATATTCAATTATCCTTATCGTACGATGACCCTCGTACAAAGATTTATTATCAGGCGGAATGCTGTTATAAGTGATATAAGCTTTTCCATTATCATCAAAAAACAGTGAAGGGTCAATGCCGTTTACAGCTGGCGTAAATACCGGGTCGCTCCACGGGCCTTTCGGATTTTTAGCAGTGATGATAAAATTGCCACCTTCACTTACATTGGTACACATAATGTAGAAGATGCCTTTGTTGTAGCGAATCGCCGGTGCAAATAAACCACCTGAAACCTGTGCATCTCCAATTTTAAATTGTGTATTTCTATTCATCGCATTTCCGATTTGTTTCCAGTTAACCAAATCAGTGCTATGAAAAACCGGAAGCCCCGGAAAATAAGCAAACGACGAATTGACGAGATAATAATCGTTGTCAACCCTGCAGATACTTGGGTCAGGATAAAAGCCTTCTAAAATTGGATTTGTATATTTTACCTGGCCGAAAATATTACCGGGTAAAAGGAATAATGAAATAATTATTGCCAGGAAATGTTTCTTCATCATATATTTTTTCATAAAATCACCACCATTTTTTACCGTTAATTATTTATCCCGCGTTCATTAAAACTGTCGCAACTTTTTTACACCAATGCTTTCAAATCGCCATATGGTTCTATTGTTTTTATAAAACCGTTTTCATCATGTATTAATTTTTCAACCTTAATACTGCGCAAATGTGTAACGCCTTTGCTCAAACTGCTGTCGTGATAAAACAAATACCATTCGCCTTCAAACTCGACAATGGAATGATGCGAAGTCCAGCCCACAACAGGATTTAAAAGTTTTCCCGCATATTTAAAAGGCCCGTAAGGATTATCACCAATTGCGTAACAGATAAAATGTGTGTCGCCTGTTGAATAGGAAAAATAATAT
>JBQCFI010000011.1:0-9380 GCA_051959325.1 Ginsengibacter sp.
GTTTTATTTTTTTATGATTCGCCCACAGGCAAAAAAAGCAAAACAACAAAAGACATTTATGTCCGGTTTACAAAAAGGTGACAAAGTAGTAACGATAGCCGGCATTCATGGTACGATCAATAAAATCAATGATGACGGCACTTTCATGCTTGAAGTGAATCCCGGATCTTATATTAAAATGGAAAAAAGTGCGGTAAGCATGGAAATGACGGCCAATCTGAACAAGGCTCCCGCGCCTATTAAATAATTACTCCGTTTATTTGGATAATGATGTAGAATGTACGGAGCTGATGTCTATTTGCATTGGCTTCGTACATTTCGTTTTTTCTCCGCATCATTTATTTTAGCTTTTGTTGAAATCATCAATCAGAAATCAAAATATGCTTCGAATAGGAATCACCGGAGGAATTGGCAGCGGCAAAAGCACTGTAGCCCAAATTTTTAATGTATTGGGAATTCCCGTTTATAGTTCAGATGATGCTGCAAAAAGACTGATGAATGAAGATGAAGAATTGAAAAATAAAATCATCAAATCTTTTGGTGAAAAATGTTATTCTAACGGAAAGCTAAACCGTAAATACCTTGCCGCGAAGGCTTTCGGCGATCGAGGCAAAACAGATTTGTTGAATTCGTTGGTTCATCCTGCAACAATAAAAGACGCATCCACATGGATGCAAAACCAAACTGCGCCATACATTATTAAAGAAGCTGCATTAATTTTTGAAAGTGGTTCAGATAGATTTCTGGATGCAGTGATTGGTGTAAAATCGCCGCTTTCTTTAAGAATTGAAAGAACCATGAAACGAAATAGTGTTACCGCTGCTGAGGTAGAAGCGCGGATAAAATTGCAAATGGATGAGGATGAAAAGATGGGTTTGTGTGATTATATAATTGTAAATGACGAAAAGCAAATGTTGATTCCACAGGTTCTTTTGCTTCACCAGCAATTTCTGAATGAATCTTTTCAATAAATCTACTATAAAAATAAAAAGAAATCTTCATTATTTGTTCTTTTGCTGTTACTGATCAATTAAACTTCGGATACCAACTTCAGACAATAGAACGATTATTTATCTTTACCATAAAAAACAATTCTGAAGTTATCTAACCTATATAAAAACAGGCAATCATTTTCTCCAAAGCTTTATTGGAAAGAAATACTTGGACTCCTCATGATCCTGCTTGCCTTTGTATTTTTCAGAAGTGAGCGAAAGGAATTGATCCAGATTATTCCAAACATCGAAGGCGCTGACCCTTTCTGGATTCTTGCTGGTGTTGGCGTTACTTTTTTATATGTGTTTTTACAGAGCGGCATCTATATCAGCAGCTTTTCTTCTATTGGTTTACCATTGAAATGGATTGATGCTTTTGAGCTTTTTCTGAAAAGGAATTTTTTAAGTATTTTTTTGCCAGCAGGAGGCGTAAGCGCTTTGGCTTATACGCCTTCACAATTAAGAAAAAGAGGTTTCAATAAAACCCAAATCGGGCAGGCGAGCGGTTTATATGGTTTCGCCGGGTTATCAACTGTTTTTTTAGTCGGGCTTCCGGTCTTGATTCTTCTCACCTTGTCGCCCAACAGGCAATTTAAAAGCGCATGGGTAGGATTAATTTTTGTAGTTCTTTTAATGCTCGGCCTTGTCTGGCTTGCCAGATCACTAAAACAAAAAAACAAATTATATCAGTTTATTGAAAGAAAATTTCCGAGCGCTTCACCGGTTATCGATGAGCTGTTTGCCGCTAATGTGCAACAAAGAAAATATGCAGGCGCTATAGGATTCTCAGTGGGAGTGGAGCTAAGTGGCATGGCTTCAATTTATGTAGCGATGCTGGCGCTGGGCGATTCTCCATCGCTTATGGCCGCTGCTGTCGGTTATATGGTTACCGTTTTGCTGATGGTAGTTTCTCCCTTTCTGCGTGGCCTGGGCGCGGTAGAAATGTCGCTGGTTTATATCCTTGAAATTTATGGCTACTCAACAGTTCAGGCTTTGTCTATTACAATTCTATATCGGGTATTTGAATTTTGGTTGCCGATGCTTTTTGGCATTGTAGCTTTCGCCTGGAGGGGGCGACAATTATTTATCCGTATAGCTCCTGCGCTTTTGATTTTTGCTTTGGGCATTATCAATATTATTTCCGTTGTAAAGCCGCCATCACACCCCCGGCTCAAATTACTGCGCCAGTTTCTCCCATTGGATGCCATCAATGCTTCGAACGCGCTTGTTCTTTTTATAGGATTGGTACTTCTGATTACGTCGGCATATATGTTCAAGGGACTGAAAAATGCATGGCGATTGGCGATTCTGTTGTCGGTATTATCACTTATCGGCAATCTTACAAAGGCCCTTGATTATTATGAAGCAGTTTTTGCCGCTATCACCCTAATATTATTATTGGTAAGCAGAAAGCAATATCTCATTCAGAGTAACCTGAAACTGGTGCGAGTGGGTTTGTTGTCTGTGGTCATTGTGTTTTTATCGGTATTGGTTTTCGGATTTGTAAGCTTTTATTTTATTAATCCAAGAGCTTTTGGTATTGATTTCACCTGGAAACAATCCATCCTTTATTCATTTCAGTTTTTTTTATTGAATGGAAATGATACTATTCAACCTCAAACACCTGTAGGGCATCAGTTTTTATGGTTCTTTCAGTTGCTGGGTTATTTCAGTTGGGCATTCCTGTTGTTTACGTTCATCAAGCCTTACATCAAGATCCAGGCTCCAACAGGATCCGGGACGGAAAGAGCTAAATTCTTATTAAGTGAGTATGGAAATTCGGCAATAGATTATTTCAAAATATCTAAAGACAAACTGCTTTTCTTTTCTGAAATCTGCGATGGTTTTTTAGCTTACCGGATAGCGAATGGATTTGCTATTGTTTTGGAAGAACCGGTCTGTGCCGAAGAAAACAAACCGGAAATATTAGCAGAGTTTTATAAGCAGTGCCGGAAAATGGGATTAAAAGTTGCATTCTACCGGGTAGATGAAAATAGTATCCTGTGGTTTAATGAGCTACGAAAGAAAAAAATACTTATTGGGCAGGAAGCGATATTGGATGCAGAAAATTTTACTATGGAAGGAAGAAATAAAAAGTCGTTACGAAATGCAATGAACAGCCTGCAAAAAAAGGGATTTGTTACTAAGATTTACCGTCATCCTCTGTCACCAGAACTGGTTTCTGAGCTCGAAAAAATCTCTGATGAGTGGCTTACCTATTATGGAAAGGATGAACAAATATTTTCCCAGGGAATGTTCAATGCGGAAGAAATTGCTCAGCAGGATGTGATCACTTCTGAAGATGGAGAAGGCAAAATTGTTGCGTTCTTAAATATTATTCCTGATTATGCTCCGGAAGAATGTACTTATGATCTGATACGCAAAACAGGCGCTGCTCCTGGTGGATGTATGGATGCACTGATCATCAAAATGGTGGAATATGCAAAAGAAAATAAATGCAAATACATCAACCTTGGATTAGTGCCAATGACCGGAATTTCAGAACCGGATAGTCCTGCCGAACAGATTATTAAATATGCGGCTGAGAAACTGAAACGCTTCCGGCACTTCCAGGGCTTGCGCGATTTTAAAGAGAAATATGCCACCATCTGGGAAGACAAATACCTCGTGTATGATACGGATTATGACCTGCTGCAATTGCCGGCTGCCTTAAATAAAGTAATGCAACCTTAAATATATTTATGAATAAGAAAACTTCACTACTTCTCTTTTTTTCAATATTGGTGCTCAGTGTAGCCGGCCAATCTTTACCATTAAAAGAATGGGATGCATCCGCGCACAATAAGCCTTTGATTTTTTATATTTCCGGGGATGGAGGGTTTAATAAATTTTCCAATGAATTGTGCACTGCACTGAATAAACAGGGATTTGATATAGAAGCAATGGATTCCAAATCTTATTTCTGGAGCCAAAAAACACCTGCGCGAACTGCAGAAGATATTAGTGATTTTCTATCAAAAAAAATTGCCAGACGCCCAAATCAACAGGTTGTATTGATTGGTTATTCTTTCGGTGCGGACGTATTGCCTTTTGTACTGAACCGGTTGTCCAAAAACATTGCTGATAAGATAAAGGCTTCTTTCCTGATGGCTTCGTCCGGAAGCACCGATTTTGTAATTCATATAGCGGATCTATTTGGATCCGGCAGAAGGCGGGGGATGGATGTTTTATCAGAAGTAAATAAAATTTCCAATCAAAAAATAGTGATTCTAAACAGCAGCGATGACAAGCAACTTGATCCTGGAAAAATTACCATAAAGCACATCACCGAAGTACTTCCTGGTGGCCATCATTTTGACGGGGATATTGATGAGATAGTGAAAGCAATAGTCAAATATATTTGAGGTTGTAGGTCACACGGTCGCGTTGCTTGCGTTTCGCAACCTGAACGATACTTCTCTGCCTAAAGGCTAAAAGCTAAAGGTTTCCATATAAAGACACGAAGAGCACGAAGATCCACAAAGGGGACTGGATAGTTTTTGCTCAAAATGTGAAATACTTCCGTTTTTTCTGCCACTCCTCTTGCCATACTAAACTGCTGTCTGCGTCTCTTTTTATAGGGTTTTCCTTGTATACAAGTCCGGGTTAAGTCCGGGATATGCCGGACTTATGCTGGACTTGACTGGACTATGGTACGGCTATGCTATGAAGATCCTATACTTGAGACATGAAGTATTTATACTTTAACCGGCAGAGAAAGATGCTTTAATTACTATTATAAAATATATTATTATGCCATTACAAATTAATTTGCAGATCACCGGAAGGATACAAAGATTGTGTTTTATAAACGCGGCGACATGACGGAGAAAGAAACAGCAACGCTGGTTGCTCAGCTGTACCGCGAGGGTTATAAGTTAACCGTTTGAGGTTGAAAGAAGTGCACGTTTCACAAAACGTCACTTTTGCGGCATCAATCTGCCCAGTTCCTGGCGCTGCCTTAAATTTGTGGTTTTTGCCCGCAAGAACAAAACCCCAAACGACAAATGCAAAGCATCCCAAACCTGCAGCAATAAATAAAGGGTTTCAGAATGGAGTGGAAACCAGCGACCAGAAAATTGCAATCGTTGGCATTAAAGCAGCCACAGCAGTTGCACGTAATACATTGGAACAGCGCCTTCAGCAAAGCCTTTTCTGTTATGCGGTATGAATCATTTCAATATCATCCACTGAAGAAGAATATTTACAAAATGTGTTCGCGGCTTATTTATTTTAGTACATCTCGACATGTTTCTTCTTCCTCACATTTGCATTCCACCAGTAAGTCAGTTTGAGCATTAATGCGCGGTTTCGTACAGAAAATGGAGCAGGGAAATAATTATCTGTATAAACAATAAAAAGATCGGAAGCAGGTTTGTAACGCCATTGAAATCTTGCATTGACATTCATATTATCAAGTTGCTCATTGTATTGCACAAAAATGGTGAAGAATAATTTGTTAGTCATCGTCATGTCTATTTTTGGACCGAGGAGCCAGAATTTTGTAACATTCCAGGGAGCGGGCAAAACGATGTTATTATAACTTGCATTCACCGTAATGCTGACATAGGGCTGAAACCGGTAACCAATATTTCCACTAATATTTGAACGACTACCGTTGGCATAGTAACCACCAAAACGGGTGGAAAGCCCGTACGTAACAAGACTTTCGGGCTTTGAAACATAATCAAAGCCTGTAGCATACCAATAATGAAGTGTCCCCGTAGCAAGCGAGTCTTTTTTGAAATTAGTAGGATCAAAAGGTTGTTGCAATTCTACAAAATCATGCGAAACCCAGGGAACGAAAGTGCTCTGATCCCGAAAATTTAAAGCATAGCCGACATACAATTCATCGTCTGTTCGTTTCAAAGTTTCGTTCGTGTATAAAGTATACGTAAGTTTCGGTCCATGTGATAAAATGCTGCCGCCTTTAGGGAAAAACAGGTATGCTGCCTGTGGATTTAATTTAAAATAGCCGTTCCTGGGAACATACCCAACTTCTGCATTATAGTTTTTGCCGACATAATCGTATTCTCCGTACAGAAGCAATTGCCTGCCGTTGTATTGCAGATTACCGGATTGAACGAAATCATCACCTCGTTTTCCGGGAGAAAAAGACTTTAACACCAACGCCTTCCCTGTCCATACGTTATTGCGAGAAGCAAGATTGTATTCGAGACCAATATTTCTGTTATAATCCGAATAAACCGGTTTACCTGAATCAATCTTTTGGGGATAATTAAGAGATTGTTTATTGACAAAAATGAATCCGATATTCGACCTTGAAAAAACACGTCTTTGAACAGAAGCAGCGATAAAATTTTGGGCCGGCAAACCTAAAGAATCTAAAGGCCCAGTTTCCATATCCATGGCGCCAATCCTCCAGTCTTTATTTAATCTACCACTTAATCTTGCACCATAATTAATTGGAACACCCAGCCCGATCCTTCTCGAAAAAAACGGTCTGATATTCGCATAACCAAAATTGGCAAAGAGATCTCCATTCTCTAAAAAGAATTGCCTTTTCTCAGGAAAAAATAATTCATAGCGGTCAAGATTTGTTACCTGCTGATCAACGTCTACCTGTGAAAAATCCGGATTTACCGTAAGATCTAAATTCAATGCGGAGTTAATGGCAATTTTGGCATCTAACCCGGCATTTTTTTTATAATTGACCGGAGTCTTATTTTCCCGGTCTTTGCTGAGGCCGCCTAAAAGATAAGGAATCAAAGAAATATTAGCGCCGGAAGAAGGAGGCGGTTCGTCCCAAATGAGGTTTCCGGTATAAGCCAAAGATGCAGTCGGAAACTGTCGTGGCATTGGCGCCCACGAACTTTTTTCCGAAGTTCTTAAGTCGTTTCTGCTGAAATTGATTCCCCAGATCTTCACTCCGTTTTTATACCTGATGCTCGTGAATGGAATCGCCATTTCCAAAACCCATTTATCAGGATAATTTTTCACTTTTGAAATCCATTTGTTATCCCAGTTTAAATCCACTTGTCCTCCATTATACATACTTCCATCCCACTGCGCGCCTGCTGCGTTGGCCCCAAAAGAAAAACCATTTGTCTGATCGTTAAAAGGGTCAATAAAGACAAGAAAATTATCATTTTTCCCAAATACAAAATCGCGGCGGAGTGATTCAACAAAATAACGTCCGGGAATAAGTTTGTGACAAATGACAAGCATGTAAAAAGCATGGTCGTCATAACACATTCTTACTTCCGTTTTCACTTTTGCAAAAGAAGTATCCATGGGCAACACTATAAAAAAATTGGTGGCAGAATCCGCTTTTGTCCATGCTTCGTCATCCCTCTCACCGTCTACTTTTATTGGTTGAAATGTACGGTGGATATGCAATTGATAAGAAGCATTCTTTTTTTGTGCGTCGATTTTAAAAGAAAAAATAAAAATGAAACCAAAAGTAAAAATCAATAACTTTTTCAATCGGCGGGCAAAATATTCGTTCAAAGAAAATTTTTTAAAAATTAAGAATCGTTTAAATAGCAAGTTAAGCCAATTAATATCCTTTTTATCCATCTCAATCTTTCATTCCTGGAGTCTCTCTGAGACAAAAGTGCCAATAGTAAAACCAGCACGACTCCATGCAAATTTGTCAATCAATCTTGAATGGTGATTGGTATCAGCATTACGGATAACAGTATTCAAAAAACTAAATCTTCCTTTCGTTCTCAAAAATGCTTTGGCATGGTATGGCTGTTGAACACGTATGTGGTTCGGAAAGAGCATGGCCAATGGTGGTGAAACCGTGAACGTCAACTTCATTCAGGAACCTACATGGATTTAAAAGCCCAAAACCTCTTTCATCGAATAAATTCCTTTTTTTCCTTTTAGAAATTCTGCTGCCAGAACAGCGCCTTCAGCAAAGCCTTTTCTGTTATGAGCTGTGTGAATAATTTCAATATCATCCACCGAAGAAGAATATTTTACAGAATGTGTTCCCGGAACTTCATCAATTCTTTTGCTGATGATTGAAAGTTCATTTTTGTTTGTGGTATCATTATTAACCCATTTATTCTTTTCATCCGAAAGTTCAATAATTTGTTCCGCAAGTGTGATAGCGGTTCCGCTTGGTGCATCTTTTTTTTGTGTGTGATGAATTTCTTCAATCGCTACGCGGTAGGAAGGATGCGGTTTTAAAAGTCCGGCTAATTTTTTATTTAACTCAAAGAAAATATTTACGCCAACACTAAAATTGCTGGCATATAAAAAAGCGCCGTTTAATTCTTTACATTTTTCTTCAATCAAATTTAATTGAGTTAGCCAGCCAGTAGTACCGCACACAACCGCCACATTTGCTTTTAAACAAAATAGAATGTTTTCTACTGCACTGTGTGGGTTGGTAAATTCAATGGCAACATCGGCTCTTTGGATATTTTCTTTGTTGAACTCTTCAAGGTTTTCATCCGTGATTCGTAAAACAATTTCATGGCCTTTTTGCAGAGCAATTTCTTCAATAGCATGTCCCATTTTGCCGTATCCGATTAAAGCGATTTTCATAAAAAAATAATTAAAAAGTTAAAGACGAAATTATGGTAGTGGCAGTAATGGTTTTGAATTTTTTTCTTTAAAAAAGAATACTAAAGAAACGCCAGGATTATTTATGTTGGAAAGCCCCGGTTGAATTTTCATTCCAATATCCGAACTTACATCAAAAGCTTTCAAATGGGCGTCAACAGTGGCATCTACTACGTTTAGAGCCCAGAAACCGAGAAAGACCAGCACAGAATAATCTATATTTTGCCTGAAGACATTTCTGTTAAGCCGCAAATCCTGGTTTGTTAAATATTGTAAATCGGGCGCCACACGCATGCTATCTGCATGAGTAGCCCGTGAGCGATAGATCACGGCGTTTCGCAGATCCCGGTAAGTGTGTAAATTATAAAAAAATACACCCGCTGTAACTCCAAGTGCTCCATAAATAATCGGGATCTTCCAATATTTCTTATTGTACCATTGTCCCCAACCGGGCAAAATCGCAGAGCGAAGCATGGCTGTTTTCGGATTAAACTTTTTTATCGCTGTGTCTGATGCCAGTAAACTTTTACCGGATGTATCCCGAACATTGCTTTTTAAAATAACCGTATCATGTTTTTCCGTAATGGCCGTATCACTGGCTTTTGCCAGAGTGGTGTCTTCTTTTTTTATAATGTCTGCGTTCTTTTTTATAAGAGAAGTATCGTGCTGCTGAGCAAATATGGCGGTTCCCGGCAATAAAAGGAGTAGGAATAAAATACTATAAAGAAAAGTTCGTACTGCCATAATTTTAATCTACCGAAACCTGCATCTTATCTAAAAGTGAACTTAATTCTTCGATAGAAAAATAATCAAAAGTGATGCTGCCGGTCCCTTTTTTACTGTGAGTCA
>JBQCFI010000012.1:0-22838 GCA_051959325.1 Ginsengibacter sp.
TATTCTTAACGACATCCTCCAGGGTGGATAAAACTTTTAAGTAATCTTTTAAATTCAGATTAAAATCAGTTACTTTGTCCTACGCTAATCCCCAATCCGTGAATCTCCACTTTCGATGCTTACCATTTTACCCAAATGAACCCAATGAAATACATTTTTATGCCCAACTCGTTTGTAATTCCTTATTTTAAGACAGCTCTTCCTTCAATTTGTTTCCTGTTTTTGTATTCTAACACATCTGCCCAGGTAAATGTGCTCATGAATCACAATGATTTAAAAAGAACGGGATGGAACCAGCATGAAACCATTTTAACAACGGACAATGTAAGTAATGGCAATTTTGGAAAAATATTTTCAAGAACAGTTGATGATCAGATTTATGCTCAGCCGCTTGTGGTAAGCAATATTCAAATCGGCGGCGGTTTGCATAATATTGTTTTAGTAGCTACTGTGAATAATACGCTCTATGCTTTTGATGCCGACGACCCAAACGCATCTGCTGCCTATTGGCAGGTAAATCTGACTTTTGATCCAACTAATTATTGTCCGATAATGAATTCTGATATGACATGGGCTTGTGGGGGAAACTACCAGGACTTTAGCGGGAAGATGGGTATTGTGGGTACTCCTGCAATTGATAGCATCACCAATACATTATACGTTGTAGCGAGAAGCGTAACCAAGAAAGCGCCGAAAACATTTGTGCAATATCTACATGCTATTGATATAAAAACGGGAAAAGAAAAACCAGGAAGTCCGGTTTATATCACAGCAACTGTTCCCGGGACCGGTAATGGAAGTGTAAACGGAATGATGACTTTTAACCAACAAAATCAAAATCAAAGGCCTGGTCTGTTGTTTTACAATGGTATCGTGTATATCGCCTGGGCATCTCATTGCGATTTTACTCCTTACCAGGGCTGGATAATTGGCTATGATGCTACAACTCTCGAACAAAAATATGTTTACAATACAGCTCCAAACGGAGGTTTAGCTGGTATTTGGATGAGCGGTCAGCCGCCATCTGTGGATGATGATGGAAATTTATATGTTACAACCGGCAATGGCACCACAGGGCAGAATGGAAATCCAAATGATCCGGTTAATCGTGGATCAAGTCTTATTAAATTGTCTGCAACCCTGACTGTAAAAGATTTTTTTACACCGGCAAATTACGTTTATCTGAATGACTATGATCTGGACTATGGTGTGGACGGAGTGTTATTAATTCCGGGAACACATTTGTCCTTATCGGGAAGCAAGCAAGGGCGTTTATTTTTGATAGATAACAACCAAATGGGGAAGACGACGACCGACAATTCAAACGTAAAACAAACACTGAATGTATCAAATAATCCAATGTCCATGCACCGGCATTTGCACGGTTCACCGGTTTATTTCAAAGACGAACATGGAAATGAATACGTCTATGCCTGGTCAGAAGGAGCTTTACTGAATCAATTCCCATTTATAAGAAGCCAATTAATGTTTGACACCGTAAACGTAAAGAGTGGGAATACTGCGTTGCCCGTCGGAATGCCGGGTGCAATGCTTTCTGTATCATCAAACGGATCAAAACACGGTACCGGTATCATTTGGGCGAATCATCCCATTCACGGAGATGCCAACCAGGCATCAGTTCCGGGTGTTTTGCAGGCATTCGATGCAACAGATATAACCCATGAACTTTGGAACAGCAACTGGAACAGTAAAAGAGATTCTATTGGAACCTTTGCTAAGTTCGTTTGTCCTACGATTGCCAATGGCAAAGTATATATGGCTACCTTTTCAAATAAATTAAATGTCTATGGTCTAAATCCTCCGCCGGCTTCACCATGTGCAAAAACCTTACCGCCCGCCTGGCAAAGTGCTGATATAGGTTATGTTGCTCATGCCGGAGATGCATGTTTTAGTAATGGCGTCTATACTTTGACAGCTTCCGGGTCTGATATATGGAACACTGCCGATGCGTTTCATTATCTGTTTCAACCGGTAATTGCCAATCAAAGTCAATTAACGATGAGAGTTATTTCTATGGATTCGACCAATTCAGACGCAAAAATTGGTGTCATGTACAGGCAAAATCTTGATGCCGGATCACCTTATGTGTTTCTTAACATTATACCGGCAAAAAGAATTTTTTTACAGGAAAGATTTTCACAATCATCCGATGCAACAAGCTCAGGCACATCGGTTGTAGAAACTGTTCCCTATTGGATAAGAGTATCTCGCGATGGTAATAAATACATTGGCTACGTTTCAGAAAACGGAACCGATTGGAAAGCTATTGATTCTGTAACAATTGCAATGGGCTCCAATTCTTATGTTGGTATTGCATATACCTCACATAACAATTCTGTACCAGGTACAGCCTCAGTCGATAATGTTGCGCTTACAATGGGTGCTTCACCAGTTAACCTGTTGAACTTCAACGGAAAGAATGTAAACGAAAAACAGGTGTTATTAACCTGGACTACAGCCGGCGAGTCACAAAATGACCATTTCGAAATCGAAAGAAGCCAAAAAAATACCGATTTCAAACTAATAGGTACCGTAGCTGGAAATGAAAGTTCTTCAAAAGCTTACCATTATACCTTTACCGACAATTCCCCTGAAAATGGTATCAATTTCTACCGCTTAAAACAAGTAACCGTTGATGGAAAATACACTTATTCATCAGTAGTAACGGTAAATCTTAATATTAGAAAACTGAAAATTTTTCCTAACCCTGCAAGAGATAAAATTTACATCCAGAATAATGACAACTTTAGTAATGGAGATAATTTAAAAATCCAATTGATGGATTTTTCCGGCAAAGTAGTTTATCAGCAAATTTTTAAAACAAAAGACGTGAACATTATTACATTAAATGTTCCTCAACAAATAGCTAATGGAATGTATATTATCACGGTAATTAACTCAAACGAAGAAAAACAAGGAAATACAATTTTTATAAACAGATAGAATTTGTGGAAATCCGTGAAGAAGAATAACGTTTATTTGTTGCTTTACTGGATGGTGTGATTATTCATTTTTTTTCATTAAACTATCCATTCTTTTCCTGGATTTGTTAAACACCATTATTCCGTTTTTGACGCCTTTACGTTTTTGTTTTTTTTCTTCTTCCGGTAAATGATTTACAGACTGACATTCATCGGAGCAACAACCTTCATACTTTGCTGCACATTCTTCACATTGAATAAAAAGCAGGTGGCAGCCTTCATTTGCACAGTTCGTGTGCGTGTCACACGGGGCTCCGCATTGATGGCAGCGGCTGATTATTTCATCTCCGATCTTTTCTCCCAGCCGTCCATCAAAAACGAAATTTTTACCCAGGAATTTATTCGGCAAATGTTCTTCTTTTACTTTATTGGCATATTGGATAATGCCTCCTTCCAGGTGATACACATTTTTGAATCCATTGTGAAGCATATAGGCACTTGCCTTCTCACAACGAATGCCACCAGTGCAGTACATGATGATATTTTTATCTTTTTTTTCCTGCAAAATATTTACAGCCAACGGCAATTGCTCGCGGAAAGTTTCGGATGGAACCTCTATTGCATTTTCAAAATGGCCTACTTCGTATTCATAATGATTACGCATATCTACCACAATGGTTTCAGGATCGGCAGTCAATTTATTAAAGGAATCTGCATCCACATATTTCCCTTTTTTGCTCATATCAAAATCAGGGTCATCAATTCCATCTGCCACAATTTTATTACGCACTTTTATTTTCAACACCCAAAAACTTTTGCCGTCATCATCCACAGCAATATTCAAACGAAGGTCTTGCAGAAAATCAATTGTATTTAAATATTCTTTCAATTTTGAAAAGTTTTGTTCAGGAACGCTTATTTGGGCATTGATTCCCTCATGAGCAACATAAATACGTCCAAAAACCTTTAGATCATTCAGATTTTTGTAAAACTCATCACGAAAAAGGACGGGATTTTCTATAAAAGCATACTTATAACATGACAAGGTGATGCGGGGTTCCTTTTCCTCAAACAACAATTTTTTCAGTTCTTTTTGAGAAACACGATTGTGTAATAAAGCCATAACTTTTCCTTTCCAGCCGGGGTTTCCAGAGACATTTACAGTATGAATCAGGCCTTTTTAAAGGCGGCTAAAAAACGATTTGCAAAGATAAAGCTTTGAGGAAATTTAAAAAACAGGTATGGCTTTTGATTTATCGGCAATAATTATTAATTTTTTATTAATTAAAATCAACTTTATGAAAAAGACAATCATTTTTGCGGCAACAGTATTTTTTATGTTTTCGGCAAAAGCACAATCAACCCATTTCGGGATTAAAGCAGGTCTTAATGCATCTTCATTAAATTCAAGTCCTTCTAATTCTGATATGCAAACTAAAATTGGATTTAATGCAGGATTCCTGGCTCATATACATACAGCAAGCGAATTATGGGCTATCCAACCGGAAGTTTATTATTCTTCTGAAGGCGCAAAAAGCAAGTCCAACAGCGATAATAAAGTGGAACTTGGTTATATTAATGTGCCGGTATTAGTACAGTACATGTTCGGAAACGGCTTTAGAATAGAAGCTGGTCCACAGGTGGGATTTCTGATGAATGCAAAAGGCAAGCAAGGCGGCACTTCAACCGATATCAAGGGTGATATGAAAAGCGCCGTGTTTTCAATTCCGGTCGGTGTAGGTTATCTTACCTCAAGTGGATTGGGCTTTGACGCCAGATATAATTTCGGAATCAGTAACATCAATAAAAGCGATGCTGCTAAAGTTCACAGTAACGTATTTCAGTTTGACGTTTTCTATCAATTCGGTGGACCGAAAGTGCTGAAATAATACTTGAACATTGATTAGAAAATACGAACCAATTAATACAAATAATAACAAACTCCGGTTTATTTCAGCCGGAGTTTTTTATTTGGCAAACAAGAAACAGGTTTATTCGTTTGTTTGCTGTTGGAATTACAAATTGCTATTTACTCAAATGCATACTCCTTTCGCGGTACAACTGCCTGAAATAAGGATCACGTAAATCTTTTATAAAACGGATTGCTTCGCCTGTACTTTTCATTTCGGGTCCAAGTTGTTTATTTACATTGGGGAATTTATTGAAAGAAAATACCGGTTCTTTTATCGCGAAACCGTTCAGTTTTTTCTCAAAAGTAAAATCTTTCAATTTTGCCTCTCCCAACATTATTTTTGTAGCAATATTCAGATAGGGAATCTGGTAAGCTTTTGCAATAAAAGGTGTTGTTCTGGATGCCCGCGGATTCGCCTCGATAACATAAACATTTCCGTCTTTTATGGCAAACTGAATATTGATCAGTCCTTTTATATGCAAGGCGCGTGCAATTTTTTCAGCATATTCTTCCATGGTTTGCACGATCAAGGGCGACAAATTAAACTGAGGCAAAACAGCATTGCTATCGCCACTGTGAATTCCGGCCGGTTCAATATGTTCCATCACTCCCATCACGTGAAACGTTTCGCCATCGAAGATTGCATCAATTTCTGCTTCCTGACAACGGTCGAGAAATTGATCAATTAAAATTTTATTTCCGGGCAAATGTTTTAAAAGACTCAAAACGCCATTTTCAAGTTCTTCATCATTCAATACGATCCGCATTCTTTGGCCGCCCAAAACATAACTTGGACGCACTAAAACCGGGTAACCAACCTGATGGGCAATTTCAATCGCTTCATCAGCATCATGAGCGGTTCCATATCTTGGATAAGGTATTTCCAGTTCTTTCAGCATATCGCTAAAACGTCCACGATCTTCAGCAATATCCATGTTATCGAAAGAAGTTCCAATTATTCGTATCCCTTTTTCATCTAATCTGCGTGCGAGTTTTAAAGCAGTTTGACCACCAAGTTGTACAATCACCCCATATGGTTTTTCCAACTCGATGATTTCCCAGATATGTTCCCAGAAAACCGGCTCAAAATACAGTTTATCGGCGATATCAAAATCGGTGGAAACTGTTTCAGGATTGCAATTGATCATAATTGCTTCCATGCCGCATTCTTTGATTGCCATGAGTCCATGCACGCAGCAATAATCAAATTCAATTCCCTGGCCGATGCGGTTTGGGCCACTGCCGAGTACGATAATTTTCTTCTTTTCAGAAGGAACAGATTCGTTGTAGATAATGTTATTGTTCATTGGCTTGTTTCAAAACGTTTTCGTATAAAGTTTTATCAATTCTAAAAGTAGTTCGTGAAATTAGTTGATCTAATATCGGTCTTACAAAAGGAACAAATTTTTTCTCTTTTGACAATAATAAAACGCCCAATAATCCTATGGTTTTAATCCCCAGAGAACGTGCCAGAGACGTACCTTTCCTCTCGGCAATCAATAATAAGTCTGCGTGGATTTTTTTTGCTAAAACGATCGCTTGTGACTCTCCTTCGTCAACAGTTGTTAATAATTGCTGTTGCAATTGAATATTTTTAATGGATCTTCTTTTGATCCAATCTGCATTAAGATATTTGTTCAAGTTATATTTAGAAGATAACTGCAAGATTTTGTAATGTACTATTTAGGGAATTATTATCGCTGAAAAATTTTCTTTTAATAATGAAAGCCTATCAACAATAATTAAATAACCGATGCATGAAGTGTCACTTATTACATCATTGAATTAAACTGTTAACCGTCTTTACTTCAGTTTGCAACTCCTCATCGCTCATTTTGACAGTAGAAATATTTCTTTGGCATAAGATTTCACTAAAGGACAACCAATCGAGTCCGGCAATTTTCGCCGCTTTTCTTAGAGAAACTTTATCGGTTTGATAAAGCCAGATAGCAAACTCTAACTTAATTTGCTCTTCCGGTATTTTCATTTCTTCAAGTAAACGGTCATTTAAAACAATCATAACACTGCTTTTACTTACTCAAAGGTACTAAAAAAATAAGCCGTCTTCGCTTCAAATACTGCGCTGCAGGTATCTACCATTTTATAAACTCTGCTGATTCCCAGGGCTTTTCTTTTTTCATAAATATCTTCGTCAGTACTTCCATCTTTCATGATCCTTGCTATTTGCTCATCGCCAAAACCAAGTTGCTTCGCTTCTTTCAAAAGTTCGGGCGAAAGCGTTTCTAAAGTAACTTCCGCAATCGCTTTCTCACAGTTGCAAATCTTTTGAATCTGGTAAATAAACCAACGGTCAATATTAGTCGATTCACAAATCCTTTTTACGCTCACGCCCAACATTAACGCGTCTTTTATCCTGAAAATACGATCCCATTTCGGCGTTTTAATATATTCAACAATCTCTTCCCCGCGCATCAGATTTTTTCCATAATAGCCCAATCCAACCGCTTCATTTTCCAAACTCTGACAGGCTTTTTGAACCGCTTCTGCAAAGCTTCTTCCGATGCCCATTACTTCTCCCACTGATTTCATTTGAAAGCCCAAAGTGTCATCAGCGCCCTTGAACTTATCAAAATTCCAACGCGGTATTTTTACAATCACATAATCCAACGCCGGTTCAAAGTAAGCGGAAGTTGTTTTTGTAATTTGATTTTTTAATTCATCCAAAGTAAATCCTACCGCGAGTTTAGCGGCAATTTTTGCGATCGGATATCCGGTCGCTTTACTTGCCAAAGCAGATGACCGGCTCACCCGGGGATTTATTTCAATGGCAATAATATCTTCTGTATGGGGCTCTAAAGCAAACTGAACATTGCAACCACCTGCAAAATTTCCCAGATTTCTCATCATGGAAATCGCCGTATTTCTCATTTTCTGATAAGCAGTATCACTCAAGGTCATAGCAGGCGCTACCGTAATTGAATCACCGGTATGAACACCCATGGGATCCACATTTTCTACGGTACAAATGATCACTACATTGTCGTTATCATCACGTAGCAACTCCAGTTCAAATTCCTTCCAGCCCATCATCGCCTTTTCAACAAGCACTTCATGCATAGGTGAAGCTGTTAAACCACGGTTCAATGCCTCATCAAGATGTTCCTTATGAAAAACGATACTTCCACCAGTCCCACCCAAAGTAAATGAAGGACGAAGAACCAAAGGAAATCCGATTTCCTGCGCAATTTCTTTTCCTTCGAGAAATGAATTGGCAATTTTGGCCGGTGCTACCGGTATTCCCATTTCTATCATCCATTCCCGGAATTTTTCACGGTCCTCCGCTTTATCGATGGCTTTAATATCGACACCAATCAGGCGGATATTGTTTTTTTCCCAAATACCCAACTCATCGGAGTCCTTTGCAAGATTTAATGCGGTTTGTCCACCCATGGTTGCTAATACTGCATCTATCTGCAAATCAGTTCCGCGTGTTTCGTCAATGATTTGCTCGATACTTTCGGGCGTTAATGGCAGCAAATAAACTTTGTCTGCCATCATCGGGTCAGTCATGATGGTTGCAGGATTGCTATTTATCAAAATCACTTTGATTCCTTCCTCCCGCAAACTTCGTGCTGCCTGGCTTCCTGAATAATCAAATTCGCAGGCTTGCCCAATAACGATGGGGCCGGAACCTATAATCAAAACTGTTTTAATGGATTTGTCTAATGGCATGAAATTGTAATGTGTGGGCGCCAAAATTAAACGAAAGTGGTGAGAAACAGAGAAGAAAAAATGTGAAGAAGATGAAAATAAATTATTTTCGAAAAGAAAAGTAATCATCTCTCTTCTCCGTTTCCGGCTGCACTAATTCTTTATTTCTCCTGAATTCGAAAAAAGTGCTTGTTGTAACATGCAATATTGAGAGTAAATTTGTTCAATCGTTTTTTCTTAATTTTTCTATTTCTGATTATATGTTGATTTATCAAAATCACCCTGTTGCATGTGTCGCACCTTTCTTTTCTATCATTATTACCACCTTTAATCGTGCTTCATTACTTGTGAGAGCATTAGATTCGCTGATACATCAGACTGAAAATGACTGGGAGGCAATCCTAATTGATGATGGCAGTATGGATGACACGCAAACGCGCGTTTTGCCTTTTTTAAAAAAAAGGAAAAATATACGCTACATCTGGCAAAAAAGCAGCGGCGCCACTTTTTCCAAGAACAAGGGCATACTGCATTCAAAAGGAAAGTTTATTACTTTTCTTGACTCTGATGATGAGTATACCTGCGAACATCTTTCAATAAGAAAAACAATCTTACAGCAGAATGAGAAAATTGATTTTTTATATGGCGGGGTCAAAATTTCCGGAAACCCTTTTGTTCCTGACTTACACAATTATCAAAAACTGGTTCATCTATCTGGATGTGTTATTGGTGGTAGTTTTTTTGTGAGGAAAGAACTCGCTTTAGCAATGAAAGGATTTGTTGAAATGCCATTAGGAAGCGATGCAGATCTATTTGAAAGAATTGTAGGGGCGAAAGCGAAAATAGAAAAAGTAACCTCTGAGACTTACATTTATCACCGCGAAACTTTAAATTCCATCACCAACAACCTGGCAAACTGTGAAAAATCACCGGACCCGATAAACGCCTGATTCCTTAAATAAAAATCGTTTTATTTATTGCTTTGCTGAAATTGTTTTCGCATAAGTGCAAAATTGATGATTGTTTTACCAGTTGTTGGAAAATATCACCAGCTTTTTCTTTTCTTATTTCTGGAATCTGTAATTAAAGGAATTTCACATAATCTTAATATAAACAGTTACCAATCACCCTTGTGGATTTATATATCAATAACGATGTTTTACTGTATATTTTGTAGTACAATGTTTTAAAAAAGCAACTATAAAATATTCTCTCTGCTTCTTAAAGAAATTTTCATAGGCATAGTCTTTGAGGCGGCATTGCCATTAAAGAACTCCGTAACTCTTCTTTATCATTGTTTTCAATGCAGTGATTTCTTCCACTTTCTACAAATTTTTAAATATATTTTATGGCTAAACAAGTAAGTGATTTTTTATTGGAACGATTGTTAGACTGGGGCATTACCCGCATTTTTGGTTTTCCTGGTGATGGGATAAATGGCATCATGGGTGCTTTGGACCGTGCAAAAGATAAGATTGATTTCATACAGGTACGCCACGAAGAAGATGCCGCTTTCATGGCCTGCGGACATTCAAAGTTTACCGGTCAAGTTGGCGTTTGTCTTGCCACTTCCGGCCCCGGCGCGATCCATCTTTTGAATGGATTGTATGATGCGAAAATGGATCACCAATCTGTGGTCGCGATTGTCGGCCAATCAGCGCGAATGGCGATGGGCGGTAGTTTTCAGCAGGAAGTGGATCTGAATAGCTTATATAAAGATGTTGCAAAAGAGTATGTGCATACTGTTACCGTTCCCATGCAAATGCAGCAATTGGTGGATCGTGCGATACGAATTGCAAAAGGAGAAAGAACTGTTACCGCGATTATTATTCCGAATGATATTCAGCAACAGGATGCTGAAGAGCCACCACGCATGCACGGTGCAATTCATACGGGAATTGGTTTCCCGGACATCCGGATTGTTCCCCCTGAATCGGAATTAAAAAGGACAGCAGAATTATTAAATGATGGTAAAAAAGTGGCGATGCTCGTGGGTGCGGGCGCTTTGGATGCGGGAGAAGAAATTTTAGAAGTTGCACAATTGTTGGGAGCCGGAGTTGCAAAAGCTCTTTTGGGAAAAGCCGCTGTTCCCGATGACATTCCTTATGTGACTGGCGCTATTGGTTTATTGGGAACAGAACCAAGCTGGAAAATGATGATGGAATGTGATACGCTTTTGATGGTCGGAAGCAGTTTCCCTTATTCTGAATTTTTACCAAAGATTGGACAGGCGCGGGGCGTACAAATTGATATCGATCCAAAAATGCTGAGCCTGCGGTTTCCGATGGAAATAAATTTGCTGGGCGACAGTAAAGAAACTTTAAGAGCATTAATTCCTTTTCTAAAAAAGAAACATCACCATTCATGGAGGAAATCAATTGAAAAAGGAATGGAGGATTGGTGGAAAGTGCTGGAGGCCAGGGCAAAAGATTCAGCTGACCCGATCAATCCGCAAAAAGTATTTCATGAACTTTCTCCCCGTCTTCCTGATAATTGTATTATCTCTTCCGATTCCGGAACTTCCGCCGATTGGTTTGCGCGTCATTTAAAGATCCGCAATGGAATGATGGCTTCTTTATCCGGAAACCTGGCCACCATGTGCCCGGGCGTTCCTTATGCAATCGCTGCAAAATTTGCCTATCCAGATCGTATTCCAATTGCATTGGTTGGTGATGGGGCTATGCAAATGCTGGGAAATAATGGTCTTATAACCATTTCAAAATATTGGAAAAGATGGAAAGATCCGCGTTTGGTGGTAATGGTTTTGCACAATAATGATTTAAACCAGGTAACCTGGGAGCAGCGTGTTATGAGCGGCGATCCTAAATTTTCCGGGTCGCAGGATGTGCCTGATTTTCCTTATGCAGAATATGCAAAACTTCTCGGGCTGAAAGGTGTTTATGTAAATGATCCTGAAAAAATTGGCAACTCCTGGGATGATGTGCTTTCTGCCGATCGTCCTGCTGTTTTGGAAGTAGTTACGGATCCAAATGTGCCGCCACTTCCGCCACACATTTCTTTTGATATGATGGTAAAATACGGCGAAACTTTATTGAAAGGCGATCCGGATGAAGCAGGAATAATTAAATCAACATGGAAAAGTGAATTGTCAACAGTATTTGGTTAATGGATGAAGAACGGGTAAATATTAAAGATCTGAAAGTGAGTGCCTACACGGTTCCTACCGAAAGCCCCGAATCTGACGGAACGATAAAATGGAACAGCACTACAATGGTTTTAGTCGAAATTGAAGCAGGAGGCAAAACCGGAATCGGGTATTCGTATGCCGATGTTTCTTCCGCATTTTTTATCAACAAAAGCTTGAAAGAAATCGTCGTTGGAAAGGATGCGATGAACATTCCTTTTATTTTAAAAACGATGATTGAAAGTGTCAGGAACAGTGGAAATTATGGAGTGATTGCGATGGCGATTTCGGCAATAGATAATTCACTGTGGGATTTAAAAGCGAAAATTCTGAATGTGCCTTTGGTGTCATTGTTTGGAAAAGTGAGAGATGATTTTTGGATTTATGGAAGCGGCGGATTTACTTCTTACTCCATCGAAAAATTGGAAAAACAATTGGGTGAATGGGCAGCAGAAGGAATCAAACAAGTGAAAATGAAGATTGGCCGCGAACCGGAAAAAGATATGGAAAGAGTGACGAAAGCAAGAGAAGCAATTGGAAAAGATTGCGCATTATTTGTAGATGCAAACGGCGCTTATAATGCAAAACAGGCGCTTGAAATGGCGGATAAATTTGCCGCCCTAGATGTAACATGGTTTGAAGAACCGGTTCCGGCAAGTGATTTAAAAGGACTTCATTTTATTCGTGAGCACGCTCCTGATAAGATCAACATTGCTGCGGGCGAATATGGATACAATCTTTCTTATTTTGAACAAATGCTGCAGGCCGGAGCAGTGGATGTTTTGCAGGCCGATGCTACAAGATGTGGTGGAATATCCGTTTTCTTAAAAGCCGGCAATACCTGCGAAGCGCATCAACTTCCTTTTTCTTCTCATTGTGCGCCATCAATGCATTTGCATCCCGGATTGTCGCTCGATTCATTTTTTACCGCTGAATATTTTTACGATCATGTAAGAATTGAAGAAATGCTTTTTGACGGAACCGCGCGACCGGTAAATGGCGCTCTCCATGCGGACATGAACCGGCCGGGATTCGGTTTGGAACTCAAATATAAGGACGCTGAGAAGTACAAAGTTTAGAACATGCGAAACCGTCCGGTTTTCCGAATCACTAGAGAATTGATCGAAATTAATTGCGATTGAGAACATAATTTTTAAAGAAATGACAATGACAAATGAAACTGATACACTAGACTTAAGATATGAAACAAAATATTCTGAAGGCGTCAATGCCGGGGCAATTGAAAAAGAATTAAGATCTAAAATTGAAGGAGAAGTTCGTTTCGATACAGGAACGAAAGCCTTGTATGCAACCGATGCTTCCAATTACCGGCAGGTTCCGATTGGCGTGGTCCTTCCAAAAAGTGAAGAAGATATTATCAACACAGTGGCGATTTGCAAAAAACACCATGCGCCACTTTTATCGCGCGGTGGCGGCACCAGTCTAACGGGCGCTTGTTGCAATGTTGCGATCGTCATGGACATGACCAAATCTTACAACAAAGTTTTGCATATTGATAAAGATAAAAAAACAGTTTTGGTGCAACCTGGAATTGTATTGGATGAAATGCGCGGAACCACTGCACGGGAAGCAAATCTGACTTTTGGCCCTGATCCTGCAACCCACAGTCATTGTGCGATCGGAGGCATGCTGGGAAATAATTCCTGTGGCGTACATTCCGTCATGGCGCAGTTTTATGGCTATGGTGCGCGGATGTCCGACAATACAGAATCACTCACGATTCTTACTTATGACGGAGTGAAAATGAAAGTAGGTCCCACATCAGAAGAAGAACTCGAAAACATTATCAAAGCCGGCGGAAGAAAAGGAGAAATTTATCAGAAATTGAAAAATCTCAGGGATAAATATGCGGACGAAATAAGAGCGAAATTTCCCATAATCCCACGCCGCGTTTCCGGTTATGATCTTCCAGCTTTATTACCGGAAAATGGTTTCAATGTAGCACAGGCGGTTGTCGGTTCTGAAGGAACCTGTGTGGTGATTTTAGAAGCAAATATGAAACTGATGCCTGATCCGGGCGCCCGTTCCTTATTGGTTTTAGGCTATCCGGATGTTTATGCTGCTGGTCGCGCTTGCCCACTAATCATGAAACATCAGCCAATAGGTTTGGAAGGTTTTGACAATTTGCTTCTGGAATTTATGCGCAAAAAAGGATTGGATGTAAATGATATTCCATTGCTTCCAAAAGGCGGAGGCTGGCTTTTATGCGAATTTGGCGGAAAAGATAAAACCGATTCGGACAACAAATGCAAAGCGCTGATGGAAGAATTGAAGAAAGAAAAAGATCCGCCAAATATGAGTTTGTTTGATGATCCTGACCAGGAACAAAAGCTGTGGCAAATTCGAGAAGATGGATTGGGCGCAACAGCTTTTGTTCCGGGAGAACCTGACGGAGCGCCGGGCTGGGAAGATTCTGCAGTTCCGCCGGACAAGGTCGGAGATTATTTAAAAGACCTTCGTGCACTTTTCAGCAAATATGGTTATCACCCTTCATTGTATGGACACCTTGGACAAGGTTGTGTTCACTGTCGCGTTGGCTTTGATTTAAAAACAGAGGAAGGAATTGAAAATTATAAAAAATTCACCGTTGAAGCTTCGCATTTGGTTGTCAGTTATGGCGGCTCACTTTCGGGCGAACATGGTGACGGGCAAACAAGAGGTGACTTACTCGAGATCATGTTTGGCAAAAAGATCATGCAGGCTTTTCATGAATTCAAATCCATCTGGGATCCGCAATGGCTCATGAATCCGGGAAAAATCATTGATACTTACGGTCAATTATCCGACTTCAGGCTCGGAACTTCCTACAATCCTCCTGCTCCAAAAACTCACTTTCATTTTTTGAATGATGACAATAAAGGAAGTTTTTCTCGTGCTGTTTTAAGATGTGTCGGTGTAGGAAATTGCCGCCGGCATGAAGGAGGAACCATGTGCCCAAGTTACATGGCAACACGTGAAGAAAAAGACAGCACCCGCGGCAGAGCTCATTTATTGTTTGAAATGTTGCAGGGCGATGTATTGAAAGATGGTTGGCAAGATGAAAATGTAAAACAATCACTAGACTTGTGTCTCGCGTGCAAAGGTTGCAAAGGTGATTGCCCGGTAAATGTGGACATGGCTACTTTAAAATCAGAATTTCTTTCTCATTATTATGAAAAGAAAATGCGGCCAAGAAATGCATATGCTTTTGGCTGGATCTATTGGTGGTCACGGCTGGCTTCGCTGATGCCGGGAGTCATTAATTTCTTTACTCATGCCCCATTATTTTCAAACCTTGCAAAAGCGGCAGCAGGGATTACGCAAAAAAGAAGTGTTCCAAAATTTGCGCAACAAACTTTTAGGAATTGGTTCAAAAGTCATCACGATGGTAAGGCTTCATATACGCAAACAACAGGAAAATATGGGCCGGAAGCAAAACAATATGAGCTTTCAAAAAAGCAAAATAAAAAAGTCATCTTATGGGTTGATACGTTCAATAATTTTTTCAAACCCGAAACTCTGGTGGCGGGAATGGAAGTGCTGGAAGCAGCGGGTTTTGAAGTGATCATTTCGAAAAGATCCATTTGCTGCGGAAGACCATTATACGATTTTGGTATGTTGGATACAGCAAAAAGATGCTGCTTCAGATTCTCGACGTATTACGGGACGAGATCAGGATGGGAACACCGGTTGTCGGTTTGGAACCGAGTTGTGTAGCAGTTTTTAGAGATGAGATGTGCGACATACTTCCCTTTGATGAAGATGCAAAAAGATTGAAAAAACAAACTTATACGCTTGCCGAATTTTTGGATAAAGAATCGAAACAGCATCACATTCCTCAATTAAACCGTGAAGCGATCGTTCATATTCATTGCCATGAAAAAGCGATCATCAAGACAAAGGCCGAAGAGAATTTATTAGATCATATGCAACTGGATTATCACATGCTCGACAGCGGTTGTTGTGGAATGGCCGGATATTTCGGTTATGAAAAAGGCGACCATTATGATGTGTCTAAAAAAGTTGGGGAAATGGTTCTTTTGCCCGCAGTGAGAAAAGCACATAAAAAAACGATTGTGATCACTGACGGATTTAGTTGCCGCGAACAAATCGAACAATTAACAGACAGAAAAGCGTTGCACACCGCACAGGTTTTACAAATGGCGTTGCATGAAAACGGTTCTTCCTCCGGTGAAGATTATCCGGAGAAAAAATATGTGGACGGAATGAAACTAAAATCAGTTTCATTGATGATAAAACGCACCGCTGTTATTTTATCTGTAGCTGTGCTGGTTACGGCGTACTGTTTGTACAGGAAACAAAGAAATAAGCCATAATCCTATTTTAAAAAATTTTAAAACAAAATGTTATGTGGTATTATGATGGATTTTGGGGAATGAATTTTATCTGGTGGATTATTTGGATCCTCTTCTTAATCTGGCTTTTCGTTACTCCTTGGGGTTATCACCGCACAAGAGATACCTCTTACGATATTCTTAGAAAACGTTTTGCATCAGGAGAAATCACTAAAGAAGAATATGAAGAAAAGAAAGCGATTTTAGAACAGGATTTTAAAAAACACAATTACACCACTTAAATCAAACCCATGGAAAAATATATAAAACAAAACGCTCTTTCCAGCTTTGGGACAGCGATTGGAGTTGGCTTAATAGCAGGCTTGGCCGGAACCATTGCAATGACTCTCTGCCAAATCGCAGAAATGAAAGTTACCGGAAGAAAACCTTCCAGCACACCGGCAAATGCAGTGCGCGAAGTTTTGGATATAGAGCCTGTGACTCCGGGGAAATCCGAAAAAGTTTCCAATGAAGTGCATTTAGCGTATGGTACTTCTCTTGGCATGATTCGTGGATTATTAGGCCTGGCAGGCTTGAAAGGAATGATTGCAAACACGGTTCATTTCATCATTATTTGGGGCGGTAAAATTTTTATGCTGCCTTCATTGAGAGTTGCAGCGCCAATTACACATGAAAGTAGAAAAAGCATCACAACTGATATTGTTCATCACCTGGTTTATGTAACTACCGCAGGCTGTGTTTATGACGCAATTAATCAGAAAAAAAAGTATTCGCTTTCTAAACAACAGCGAATGGCAATCAAAAAGATTGTTCAGGAAGGCGGGAATGAAAAAAGAGAAAAGTAAATTTTAAGAAAAACAATTATTAATCTATAAAAACAATTTTATGAAAAAAAATATGTCAGAAAATACGCACTCTGGAAACACGCACAACACAGGAAATACCTATGCGGCGTCTCACAAAAACTATCGTCCAAAGTCTGAAGGAATGACTGATGGCAACTGGTTTGCGGATCACAAAAAACTTTTGTGGGGAATTGGAGGAGCTGTCGCTTTAGGCGCAGGCGCATTCATCTATTTGAAAAACAAAAATGGTGATCATAAATATTCTGATACCTACGATCAAATAAATGCTTTGAACCAGGATGTGATGAACGATTTGGGGGAAGAGGAGATGATCATTACAACGATTACAGAATTAGAATAGCAGATGAAGTATCAATTAATCAACAACGATCAGCAAAAAACGTTTGCTGTTATTTTGGAAAGCGGTGAAGAAGTGATGGAAAAAATAATGGAATTTGCAAAAGAACAAAAGATTTCTGCGTCGCAATTCACCGCTATCGGAGCTTTTAGCAACACAATCGTTGGCTTTTTTGATTTTTCCACCAAGGATTATAAAAAAATCCCTTTCAAAGAACAGATGGAAGTATTAACATTAAATGGCGATATTACCCTTTTTAAAGGTGAATATAAAATTCATGCGCACGTGGTTTTAGGTAAAGAAGATGGAACGGCGCATGGAGGCCATTTGTTGAAAGCCACTGTTCATCCCACCTTGGAAATAATTCTGAATGAATCTCCCGCTTATTTAAGCAGGCAAATCGATCAGGATTCCGGGCTTGCCTTGATAAAAATATAAAAGATATGGCGATAGATAATTCAACTCCACCCGGAGCTCCGGGCATTTCTGCGCGATGGACCTCAAGTGCCAAAGCAGGTCTTGGAAAATCAACCAACGATTTTTCATGCGTTATTTTTACGATCAGTCATGGCATTTTGAATGAAATATATTATCCACGAGAAGATGTAGCCTGCATCCGCGACATGGAACTTATTGTTACTGATGGACAGGAGTTTTTTTCTGAAGAAAAAAGAGATACTACTCATGAAACAAAATGGATAAAAGAAGGAATTCCTGCATTTCGAATCACAAACACCTGTTCGAAAAAAAAGTATACGATCCAAAAAGAAATCATTACCGATCCATACCGGGATACTTTACTGCAAAAAATAACCTTCAAACCGGCAAAAAAAGAAGAATCAAATAAATACAAATTGTTCGTTTTGCTGGCACCACACATTGATAATCGGGGCGCGGAAAACAACGGCTGGCTCGGCGATTATAAAGGAGTTCCGATGTTATTTGCCAGCCGCCAAGGAATTACGCTGGCACTTGCTTGTTATGATACGCACTTTATAAAACGGTCTGTAGGTTATGTAGGAACTTCAGATGGTTTCCAGGATTTGAAACAACACCGCAAAATGGAGTGGGAATATGCCAGGGCAGAAAACGGGAACATAGCACTGACAGCAGAAATAGATATATCAAAAAGCAAAGAATTTGTACTGGCTTTAAGTTTCGGTCTAAAGGAAGAAGACGCGGGAAACCGTGCATGGGCAAGTTTGATCGATGGTTTTGAAATGGCCAAAAACCGCTATTTGTACGAATGGGGGCAATTTCAAAAAAATCTGAAAAGCGTTAAAACCGGGAAAAATGATACAGGCAAGGATTTTCGCATTAGCGCGACTGTTATGAATCTGCATCAATCGCGAAAATTTCCTGGCGGTGTAGTCGCAAGCCTCTCGATTCCGTGGGGAAATACCAAAGGTGATAATGATCTCGGAGGATATCACCTCGTATGGCCCAGAGACCTGGTAGAAAGTGCAGGAGGATTCCTTGCCCTTAAATCGAAAGATGAGGTATTGAAAATCCTCAATTATTTAATGTCAACACAGGAAAAGGACGGTCATTGGAGCCAGAATATGTGGCTCGAAGGAATTCCTTCACTAAATGGAATACAAATGGATGAAGTGGCGTTGCCGTTGCTTTTGGTAGAGCAATGCCGCCAACAATACAATCTGCCTCCTGAAAGATTGCAACGGTATTGGCCAGCAATAAAAAAAGCGATTTCTTTTATAGTTCATCACGGGCCACGCACGGAGCAGGACCGATGGGAAGAAGAAGCAGGCCTTTCTTCATTTACACTTGCTGCTGAGATAACCGGATTATTATGTGCTGCAAATCTTGCCGATGAAATGGGTGAGCATGATATTGCAAAATATTGCCGTGATACTGCCGACTTTTGGAACGAACAAATTGAGAACTGGACTTACATTACCGATACGCCGGTTTCAAAAGAAGGTGGAGTAGAAGGGTATTATATGCGCATTAATCCATACAATTTGCCGGCTGAAGAGGTGAAAAATAAATTTATTTATATAAAAAACCGTACAAGAGAGGCAGGCAAAATGCATTTGTATGAACTGGTCTGTGTAGATGCGCTGGCCTTGGTAAGATTTGGCCTTCGGGCAGCAGACGATGCGAAAATTTTAAACACAATCAAATTAATTGACGATAAATTGAAGGTCGATACTCAAAATGGGCCATGCTGGCACCGCTATGTAAATGACGGTTATGGCGAAGATCCCGAGGGTAACGGATATTCAAATAATGGCAAAGGAATTGGCCGCGCCTGGCCATTACTTACGGGTGAAAGAGCACATTATGAGATTGCAGCCGGGAATATAAAAACAGCGCGGGAATTACTAAAAGCAATGGAAGCTTTTGCAAACAATGGTTTGATTCCCGAACAAATCTGGGACACAGCTGATATTCCCGAAAAAGAACTTTTTTTTGGCCATCATACCGGCTCAGCCATGCCGCTCACGTGGGCGCATTCGGAATATATCAAACTTTGCTATTCCGTAAAAGCAAAAAAGATCTTTGATCTGTTATCAGACACCTATGAGCGTTATGTGGTAAAAAAGCAAGGTTCTCCTTTTATGATCTGGCGGTTTTCTTTCCCCTGCACTGTCATTGCGCCTGGTAAAATTTTACGAATAGAAACACCGGTCCCGGCGACTGTGCACTGGACTTCAGACAACTGGCAAACAGCAAAGGACACACACACAAAAGACACAACAGTGGGAATGCATATTGCGGATATTGATTTCGGAAAAAAGAAATCAGGCGAAATAAAATTTACTTTCTTCTGGAAAAAAGCCAATCACTGGGAAAATAAGAATTATGAAGTGAAAATTCTAAATGAATAGAATGAACACGGTCGAGGAAGAAATAACCGCAATTCTTGTTTTATCCTTCAATCACATCATTCCGTAAAATACAAAACCGGCGATAAACACCGGTTTTTTGCATAAAAACGTATGGTTAATTCTATTTGTTATTTGCCTGCGCAATCTGTGCTTCTCCAATTACTTTTTCCAACACTTTTACAGTTTCATTTACATAAATGTCGCTGCCAATATTTTTCAGGAAGGTAGTTTGTTTGTTGATTTTTGTAGTATCACTTCCCATTTCAGCAACATCCTGGGGCAAAGATTGTGTTTTAAGATCAACCGGCGACTTTAAATACGTATCCAGTTTTTTTGCGGCATCTTTAATCTCCTTTTGCATTTGTTTATACTTCACAATGTTTAAAGGAGTCTCGTCATTCTGATATTTATCCAGCAAGGCCACTTCATTTTTTATACCTTTAAAATCGATATTCTTATTAATGTCAGCATTCACATTTGCTACAACCGGTGCATAACTATAACCGGGATTCCAAAGCGTGTAGTTTGCTTTGGGAATTTCATCCCAGTGAAGCGCATCAGGATTATCTTTTTCACGCAACTTTGCATTTTCTAACCGGTCAGGAAGAATAATATCCGGAACAACCCCTCTCAATTGAGTGGCGCCGCCATTGATTCGGTAGAATTTTCTGAATGTAAGTTTTACATCTCCCAATCCTTCAGAAGGACGGCTAAAGAAAGGATTTTCTGACTGCGGATCGAGCGAAACATTTCTTTGAACGGTTCCTTTTCCATAAGTAGATGAGCTTCCGATAATAATTCCGCGATGGTAATCCTGTATGGCAGCAGCAAAAATCTCGGACGCAGAAGCGCTTAATTCATCTACCATCACTGCTAAAGGCCCGGTATACAAAACTTCTTTATTTTTATCGCTTAATACACTTGCTTCACCTTCACGGCCTTTTACCTGAACTACCGGCCCACCTTTTACAAATAACCCAACCATGTCCACAACATCGGATAAAGATCCTCCCCCATTTCCCCTCAGATCCATTACAATTCCTTCTACATGTGCTGCCTTTAATTTTTCTACTTCTTTGGCTACGTCTGTAGCAGAACGCCTTCCGTTGGGATCATCAAAATTTGCATAAAACTCAGGCAAATAAATATAACCGATCTTATGACCGTTATTATTGATGACAGCGCTTTTTGCAAATGTATCATCCAGAGAAATTTTACCTCTTTTGATCGGAACAACTTTTACGGTGCCATCTGCTTTCTTCAAAGTAAGTTTCACTATTGATCCTTCTTTTTCTCCACGGATCAATTTTACTGCATCCGTTACGGCATAGCCGGTTACGTCGACGGGTGTGGCATCGCCTTCGCCTACTTTTAAGATTTCATCTCCCGGCGTTACCTGTCCTGTTTTCCATGCAGGCATTCCGGTTATCAGGTCGCCGATCAGTATTTTCCCATCTTTGGGAACTAATTGCGCACCAATTCCGTAAAAAGTGCCACTCAGCATTTCATCAAAACCTCTTTTATCTACCGGGGCAAAATAAGTAGTGTGGGGATCCATCGTACTCGTAATGGAATTTACAAAAGTGCTGAATAACTCATCAGTTGAATTATGGTTTTTTAAAGTTTGAAAATACCGGTCCATCTGCCGTGAAATACTTTCCACTGCCTCACGCTCCAAAGTAGAATCAGGTTTATATGACGAATCCTTTTTCATATTTGAATCCCGTTCATTTTGCAAATCAACATATCTGCCCAAAACGAGGTATTTCAAGCGTTTCCTCCCATAGTCTTCCCTTTCGGCAAGAGATCTCGGATAATTTCTCTTATCACCGTCGGTTTGCAGGCTTTCATCTTTTGTAAAGTCAAAAGGTTTTTTCAAAATTTCTTTATAAGAAGCGGCTACTTCGTCCAGCCTTTTAAGATAGATATTGCTGATGGAATAAAATGATTGAAGCGGCGCACCATGAATTTCATCATCAATCCTGTTTTCATATTTTTTGAAATCATTTATATCTGATTGCAGAAAAATATATTTATCAGGATCAAGATCTTCTTCAAATTTCTTCAACACTTCCTGGGAAAATTTATCATCTATTTTTTTAGGATTGTAATGTCCCTGTTCCAGCACAATACCTACATTACGGAGGATTTTTTCATATTTAGCTTTCGGATCATCGTTGGGTTTGTCACTTCTTCCCATGACACCATACCCTACAAATAAGCCACATAAAATAAGGATAATAAGTACCGGAATAAATTTTTTGCTCATAATAAAACTGATTATTGGGTTCATACGTAAAAGTAACAGAAATTATATTTGTACTTTAAAATTACTGAATTGAATTAACAAAGGTTTTTGCAAAAGTATATACGGTTAAAAAAAATGATTATTGCGAAGAGCCGGAAGCACGTCAGAAGGACGGAAAACGGCCAAAGACTAGTATCTTATTATCCAAAAAGAAAAACACAAATTCTCATTATTTGTTTGTTTGATGAGTGATTAGATCGATATATAGTTGCGTGATGATAAATTCTGCCTATTTCTTTCTTTACTGCGCCTCAGGCCAGTTGAGCATCATGCCACACACTGGAAAAATTTCCAAGCACTGCAAATCCTTCTTTATTAAAATCCAGTTTGTTTAATTTCAAATCATCAATATCTGATTGCAATACTTTGCGGGTAAAAGGATTAAGTGTGCCTCCTTTTACACCTGCGGGAACGGTTGGATCATACTGAAATTGCGGATCTACCAACGTGCCCCGTGGATACATGATTCCCGGCTGACCCTGTCCACG
>JBQCFI010000013.1:0-4801 GCA_051959325.1 Ginsengibacter sp.
GGAAAAACAGAAAAGATTTTATCGCAGGCATTGGCAAATATCGCGGCAACGCTTTCCCGGATGAGTATGGATTCATGCATTTATCTCAATCAGAATTTCGGATTTATTTCTTTTCCTGACGAGCTTACAACCGGCAGCAGCATTAGGCCACACAAACAGAATCCGGATGTATTTGAATTGATCCGTGCTCATTGCAACCGCATTCAGTCTTTACCGAATGAAATTTCTTTAATGCTTGCAAATCTTACTTCCGGCTATCACCGGGATTTACAACTATTGAAAGAATCACTTTTTCCCGCTATAAAAAATCTGAAAGATTGTATTCGAATGGCAAGATTGATGTTTGAAAATATCGACATCAAAAAAAATATTCTGGAAGACGAAAAATATACCTATTTATTTACGGTTGAAGAGATGAATAAACTTGTTTTGCAGGGAGTGCCTTTGAGAGATGCGTACAAAAAAATTGGCGCTGATGTCGAAAATAAAACTTTTGAAACAAATAAAACAGTGCAGCACACCCATGAAGGATCCATCGGAAATTTGCAGAATGAAGAGATTAAAAAAATGATGCAGCATGTTATCAACCGCTTTAATTTTAAAGAGGTAAATGATGCTTTACAGCGATTATTACAGTAAATTGCCGGCTTCGTTCGAATTCAAAATAATTCGCTAATTGAATATTTAAAGAAGAAGTAAAAAATGGCTGAACCAATAAAAAAAAGGATCGCAATTTTCGGCTCTACAGGTTCCATTGGCACACAGGCGCTGGAAGTAATTGATGGGCATCCTGATTTGTTTGATGTGGAGATTTTAACAGCACAGACAAATGATAAATTGCTGGTAGAACAGGCGCTGAAATACCTCCCAAACGCTGTGGTGATAGGTGATGAACGAAAATATGAGGCGGTAAATAAAGCACTGGAATCAAAAGATATTAAAGTTTTTGCAGGTGAAAATGCATTGGAAGAAGTGGCTGATTTTGACACTTATGATATGATGCTGGCTGCTATTGTTGGATTTGCGGGGTTAAAGCCGACGTTAAAGGCGATAGAAAAAGGAAAAGCGATTGCGCTGGCAAATAAAGAAACACTGGTCGTTGCAGGAGATATTGTAATGCAAATGGCAGTGGCACATCGGGTTCCGATCATTCCGGTAGATAGTGAACATTCGGCGATTTTCCAATGCCTTGTAGGAGAGACAAGAAATAAAATTGAGAAGATCATTCTTACTGCCAGTGGAGGTCCTTTCCTGGGGAAGAAACCAAACTTTTTGGTAAATGTAAAAAGAGATCATGCATTGCAACATCCAAACTGGAAGATGGGCGCAAAAATTACTATAGACTCTGCAACGCTTATGAATAAAGGCCTTGAGATGATCGAAGCAAAATGGCTTTTTAACCTGTTGCCTGAACAAATCGAGGTAGTGATTCATCCACAAAGCATTGTGCATAGTATGGTACAGTTTGAAGATGGAAGCGTAAAAGCGCAAATGGGATTGCCTGACATGAAACTTCCGATCCAGTATGCACTTACTTTTCCACAAAGAATCGCCAACAACAATCGACGGATAAATTTCAAGAAAACTCCGGTTCTTGCTTTTGAAGAGCCGGATATTAAAACCTTTAGAAATTTAAGCCTGGCAATGCTTGCATTGGAAAAAGGCGGGAATTTTCCTTGTATTCTAAATGCTGCAAATGAAATTGCGGTTTGGGCATTTTTAAATAACCGCATTGGGTTTCTTGACATCACAGCTGTCATTGAGAAATGTTTACAAAAGATAAATTATATAGAAAAGCCAAATCTTACAGATTATTTTGAAAGCGATGGAGAGGCGCGTAATTTTGCAGCTTCTTTGATAAAAATGTAACTCGAAGCTTAAAGCAAAAGGGAAACATTTTTTTATAAATCAAACATCGCAGATAAAATATTTACATAACGCATGACATTATTAGCAATCAATTGGCCGGCGGTAGCTTTGCAAGCCGGCTATCTTATATTTTCTCTTTCCATTTTAGTGCTCATTCATGAATTCGGACATTTTATTACCGCCAAATGGTTTAAATGCCGCGTAGAGAAATTTTATTTATTTTTTGATCCCTGGTTTTCGATTTTTAAAAAGAAAGTAGGTGAAACTGAATACGGAATTGGTTGGCTTCCTTTGGGAGGATATGTAAAAATATCCGGAATGGTAGATGAAAGTATGGACAAAGAACAGATCAATCAGCCGCCACAGCCGTGGGAGTTTAGAAGCAAACCGGCCTGGCAGCGGTTAATTATTTTATTAGCCGGAGTTACGATGAATGTATTGCTTGCTTTTTTTATTTATGCAATGATCTTGTTTACATGGGGTTCTACCAAAATACCAAACCAAAGTGTAAAAAATGGTATCTGGGTTACAGATAGTCTGATGAGCAAGATCGGCTTGCAAAATGGTGATAAAATAGAGGCAATAAACGGTGAACCTGTAAAATATTTTGAAGACATTCCGGCAAAAATTTTATTGGGTAAACAAATTACAGTTGAGAGAAACGGGCTCGAGCAGACGATTAATATTCCCGTGAATCTGATCGAACAATTGGTAGAAAAGAAAGGAAAACGTGGTTCGTCCCTCGTTGAATTAAGAATGCCAGTGATGATAGGCGGTTTTCCATCATCAGATGAAGCAACTTCATCATCGTCGGCTAAATCGGTATCCGTCGACACCAGAACAAATGTGATGAGAGGCAAAAGTGCCGCAAACAAATCTGCAAACCTGAACTATACACGTTTACGGTTATTTGATAAAATAGTAGCAGTTGATTCCACACCTGTAAATTATTTTGATGAAATGGCGCCGCTTCTGAAGCAGAAAAAAGGAGATAGTATTACACTTACTGTTATCAGAAATCAACAACCGGTTAAAACCAGGGTACTGGTCGATTCTACCGGTGCTATTGGCTTTTACAATATTAATAGCCTGCAGGCCGATAGTCTTGGTTTACTCAAATTAGAAACTAAAAAATATGGTTTCTTAGAATCTTTCCCGGCCGGCGTAAAAGAAACGGGTAAGCAATTAAATTTTTATATTCAGCAATTTAAGATGATTTTAAATCCGGAAACCGGCGCCTATAAAGGTCTTGGTGGATTTAAAACCATGGCGTCCATTTTCCCTGATACAGGCTGGAACTGGGAAGCATTTTGGAAGATCACTGCATTCTTTTCCATCATTCTTGCTTTCATGAATCTTTTGCCGATTCCGGCTTTAGATGGCGGTCATGTGGTGTTTACAGTTGTAGAAATGATTACGGGAAGAAAGCCAAGCGACAAGTTTTTGGAATATGCACAAATTGCCGGCATGGTCATTTTATTTGCATTGTTGATTTTTGCAAATGGAAACGATTGGTTTGGCTGGGGCAAATAGCAATTTCCTGAACGTGAAGATCTGAAAATTGGTGTTTATCAAGTATTGTTCTTGTTTGTCATACTCGTGATTTATTTTAGTTGGTAGACAAACAAATAATTTGAATTTCTGTTTATCAGGAGCAATAAATTTTTATTTCTGTAAATTTTTCGGCAGCAAAAGAATCAGGAAATTTGAATGCCAGCGAACAAACAAATACGCCTTATTTTCTTTTTCTAAAATCAATAAAACATATCTTTATCCATCTTATAAAAGAGAAATGAAGATGTCTTATTACAGAACACCTGTTTATAAAAAGATTTTAATTTTCCTCAACATTTGTTTCATCATTCTTTATTTGTTTGTTTGCCTGGTGCCTTTTGTAAATACCGGTGTTAATTGGTTTATTGCAGTGCCGGGAATCGTATTTCCACTGCTTCTTTTTGTGCTGATTGCCTTTATTATTTTATGGTTTATTTTAAAATCGAACTTTGTTTGGGCTTCTGTGATTACAGTCCTTCTTGGCTTTCAGCAAATTGCTGCGGTATTTTCATTTCATCTTCCTTCTGATTTTTCTGCTCAAAAACAACCAAATACTTTACGCGTTTTTCAATGGAATGTAATGGGCTTTGACCAGGCCAATGAAAAATACAATATTGAAAACGGAGGCCATTCTTTGCGACCTTTTATGATGGATGTGATCAGTGAACAAAATGCGGATGTGCTTTGCCTGGAAGAATTTTATGAAGCAAAAGATACGGCATTTTCTAAATCGAATATTACCATTATTACTAAGATGGGATTTCCTTTTCATTATTTTGTTCCTATAGAAAATGAACATTCTGAAGACCGCTCGGGCATTATTATTTTCTCCAAAAATCCGATAATTGATACTGCTAAGTTTGATTTGAATATTAATAAAAAAGGCGAACATGTAATTTATGCAGACATTAAAGTGAATCAAAAAATTTTCAGAATTTTTGCAACACATTTGGTACCGATAAAGTTTGGACAATGGGATGAGCAACGATCAGTAAGAGAACAGATGTATGGTGAGGAAAGTTTGGATTCATACAAAAATATTTTTTCAAAGTTAATTAGAGGTTATTCCTTTCGTTATTACCAGGCGCTGCTTGTTGGCCAAAAGATCGAGGAAAGTCCTTATCCATCGATCATTTGCGGAGATTTTAATGACATCCCCAACTCCAGCACTTACTTTAGTGTAAAAGGAAATCTACAGGATCCATTTCTCAAAAAAGGTTTTTGGACCGGCAGAACGACCAGGAAAAGTTTTGGTATTATTTCACCTGTTTTACGCATCGATTACATTTTGGCAAGCAGAATTTTTAAGGTAAATCAATTTCAAATTGTGCAGGTACCTTACTCGGATCATTATCCTGTAGAAACTGATTTGCGATGG
>JBQCFI010000014.1:0-5085 GCA_051959325.1 Ginsengibacter sp.
ACAATGGTTCCGATGATCAACGCAACAGAAATAAAAAATTGAAACACCACCAAACTACTTCTTAAACCAAAGCTTTTGTGATTGCTGGTCAGTTTTCCTTTCAGCACCGCAATTGGTTTAAAAGAAGAAAGATAAAATGCAGGATACATGCCGGCAACAACGCCAACTATTAATCCCAAACCAATAAAACCAAGAATCGGTTTTGCATCAAGCATCAAATGTTTTCCTGAAATATTATTGAATGCAGGCAATCCTAGTTGCACCAGTACAAACGCGATAAACAAAGCAAAAAATGTAAGGAATATTGATTCTGATAGAAACTGGCTGATGAGCTGAATTTTCGCGGAGCCCGCTACTTTTCTGATGCCTACTTCCTTTGCTCGTTTCGATGCGCCGGCTGTTGAAAGATTGATGAAATTAATGCAGGCCACGATCAACATAAAAATAGCAACACCTCCAAAAATGTAAACATAAGTTGCGTTACCGCCAGGTTCAAATTCTGTAGTTGTGTTTGAATGAAGATGAATGTCTGTCAAGGGCTGTAATGTAAAGCCGAGCGAATTACCTTTTGTGATAAATTCTTTCAAGCTCAGGCCCATTTGCTGTTGCATTTGCGGCCCCATATATTTGGCGACCATTGCAGGAAATTTTGCTTCCATCTTCTTCAGATCAGTGCCGGGATTCAGTAAAAGGTAAGTATGATAACCACCGCCAAGCCATGTATCTGTCATCGCATCTGCCCAACTTGTCATCGAACCGAATGCACCAAAATGAAAATGAGAATTGGTTGGTATATTTTTTATGACACCCGTTACTTTATACACCCGGTTGCTGTCTGTTTTTACCCGGATAATTTTTCCAATAGGATCTTTTTTACCAAAATATTTTTCTGCAGTTTCCTGTGTGAGTACAATAGCATCAGGCTGTGCTAAAGCGGTTTTCGCGTCGCCTTTTATCATGGGCAAAGTGAAGATGCTGAAGAAGTTGGGATCAACCAATGCAAAACGGTCATCTTTATAAACAGTATTGTTGTAAGTAATTTTTGTTGTTCCAAAATCAAGGATCCTTGTTGCATCTTTCACCTCCGGAAAATCTTTTTTCATCGTTTGTGCAACCGGCGGCATGCTCACACTCTCGTTGATTTTGCCCCCATTAAGATTTGCATGGAAAACAACTCTTACGATATTGTCGCCGTTTTTTTTAAACCGGTCATAGCTTAGTTCGTCCTGCACATACATTAGGATTACAAAAGACACAGCAAGGCCAATCGATAAACCGAAAATGTTGATGAAAGAAAAGACTTTATTATTCATCAGGTTGCGCAATGCGATTTTGAAATAATTTATTAGCATAAAAATCGATTTAGGATTTATGATTTTATGATTTTTGATTTAATGTATCACGACCCTTTTTCATCAAGTTTTTAATCAGTAAACAAACAATTATTGCGTTTTTCCATTTTCGCAATTTCACATTTGACATTTTCAAATTATTCGCTTCTTAAACTCTTCACCGGGTTTGCAATGCCCGCTTTTATTGCCTGAAAACTTACTGTTGCCAATGCAATAAAAACAACTATGATTGTAGCTATTGCAAACAACCCCCAACTTATTGTAATGCGGTATGGAAAATTCTGCAACCATTTATTAGCAATCATATATGCAAGCGGAGATGCAATTACCAACGCTATTACAACTAACTTTATAAAATCGGTAGAAAGATTTATTACAATGCTTTTTACTGATGCGCCAAAAACTTTTCGAATGCCGATTTCCTTGGTTCTTTTTTCTGCAGATAAAACTGATAAACCGAACAAACCAATGCAGGAAATAAAAATCGTTAATATGGCGCCGAACAAAATAATCTGCTTCCATTTTTCAACCTGGACATATTGCTTTCTGTTATCATCATTTTTAAATGTGTATGAATAAGGGCTTAACGGATAAAATTGTTTAAATTCTTTTTGTATCCATTTTAAACTTTCGGCTGCAGACTTTGGTTTTATTTTGATGTAATATGTTCCATACAAATTATCATTCTTCATAGTAAATAATTGGGGGCTTATTTTTTCCGTTAACGAAGCAAAATGATAATCCTTTACCACGCCGATTACACGATAGATTTTGTTGTTATTAAAAGAGAATTTTAAGGTCTCACCAATCGGATTTTTCCAGTTCGCAGCTTTTACGAAACTTTCATTTACGATAACAGATTGTGAAGAATCAGCGGGAAATTTAGTTGAAAAATTTCTGCCTGCAACTAACGGAATTCTTAATAAAGGCAAATAATTTTCATCAACAGTTTCATAAGCAAATTGCATAATAGAATCAATGTCATTTCTTGCTGCTGCTTGTTCATAACCTGCATTCTTTGCGCTAATGCCGACAATGTTTGGGTTTTTAAGCAATTCATTTTTAAAAACAGCAGCATCGGCATGGTTAATATTATCTTTATTCACGATAACAAGATTGTTGTCATCATATCCCAACTTTGTATTGGTCAAAAAATTGAACTGTGAATAAATGATAAACGTAGCAATGATTAAAAAAGATGCCAGGGTAAACTGTAATACCACCAATGATTTTTGCAGATAATTTTTCCCTGCTATTTTAAAACGGCTGTATAATGTTTGCACCGGGTTATAACCTGATAAAATCAATGCAGGATAAAAACCTGCAAGCAATCCGGTAATAAGATACAACATGATATAGCCTGCAACCAATTTTGCATCGAACAAATAAGAAAGCGACAATGCTTTGTTGGAAAGATTATTAAATAAAGGCAACAACAATTGCACTAAGACAATTGCGAATACAAAAGCAATGGTGCATAAGAAAAAAGATTCCCCGAGAAACTGAATAATCAGTTGCTTCCTGTTGCTGCCAATCACTTTACGAATGCCTACTTCTTTGGCACGCCTTGCAGAACGTGCCGAGGTAAGATTCACAAAATTTATAGACGCAATCAATAACACAAACAATGCAATGCCTGAAAGTAGATAAGAGTATATTGGGTTGCTTGCATTGGTGTCATTTGCAGGAAGGTCGGTGCTTAAATGCATGTCAAGAAATGGCTGCAAAAAATAGGTGGTGCCCATTTTCGCATCAGCTCCGAAGCCAAATTTTTTTGCCAAAACTTCATAAGTTTGCTTCGCGTCTTTTATATAAAAAGCCTGCATTTGCTTTTCTACTGTTTGCAGGTTTGCTTTATCATTCACTACTACAAATGTGTTCAGAAAATTGCCAAAGAACCAATTCGCGGTATTATTTGCATCTTCATGAGATTCTTTGAAAGGCAACAAAACATCAAATTGGATGGAAGAATTTTGAGGACAACGTTTGGCTACAGCCGTTACTTTGTAAGGAATAAAAGTGCTATCTTCTTTTACCATCATTATTTTACCAATAACATCAGTTGTAGCAAAATATTTTTTTGCAGCATCTTCGCTTAACACAATAGAATTTGGTTCTAACAGACAGGTTTTTGCATTGCCGTTTAACAAGGGAAAGGTGAATATCGAAAAGAAAGTTGAATCAACATACAATAGATTTTGCGATTGTACCTCAGCTCCTTTTTTTATATCTTCTACGGCCTCTTGTACACGTACAAAAGATTTTATGCCGGGAACATTTTCTGTGAAACGAGGCCCTTGCAACAAACCAGTATTGCCTATTTCCCGTTCCTGCCCTTGCTGTTCCGACTTTGATACAATTCGGTAAATGTTATTTACGTTTTTATGAAACTTGTCGAAACTTACTTCATCTTTTACATAAAGCATAATAAGCATAGCGCAAGCCAGGCCAAGACTTAAACCAGCAACACTTATAAAAGAATAAACCTTGTTTCGTGCAAGATTCCGCCATGCTGTTTTGAAATAATTATTAAACATTTTATTTTTGTTTATGCATAGTTGTTATATACAAGCAAACCAACAAATACTTCAATTTTTTATTTTTAAATTAGCACACTTGCTAATCAACCACATATCGAATCAGCACATTATTCACTTCTCAAACTCTTCACAGGATTGGCAATCGCTGCTTTGATTGCCTGGAAACCGATTGTGATTATTGATATCAAAATAGCCACAAATCCTGCCAGTATGAAAACCCACCACTGTATATTGATCCTGTAGGCAAAGTCCTGCAGCCAGTTGTGCATCGCCCACCAGGTGACAGGAACAGAAATAAGAAACGCAATGCCCACCAGCAATAAAAAATCTTTTGAAACAAGCAACAACACGTTTTGAACTGAGGCGCCGAGCACTTTGCGAATGCCTATTTCTTTGGTCCGCTGTTCTATTACAAAAGCTGAAAGGCCGAACAGGCCAAGGCTTGCGATGATAATGGCAATAAGGGCAAATGCTGAAAATATTTTTTGTGTGCGGATCTCACTTGCATACATTTTTGCAAAATTGTCGTCAAGGAAAGTATATTCTAAAGCGCCTTGAGGATTAAAACTGTCCCATTGTTTTTTTAGGTCAGACAAAAATCCTTTTACATCTGCAGTGTTTATTTTTACCACCAGCCCGCCGTAATTATTTCCCAGCATCATCATCAGCGGTGCTATTTCCTGTTTGGCGGATGCATAATTAAAGTCTCCCATTACACCTATTACTTTAAACTGCTGCTGGCCCGAACGAACGATCGTTTTTCCAATGGGATTGGTGCGGTTCCATCCCAATTCACGAACCATTGCCTGGTTGATCACGACAGCCGACGAGTCACTTGGAAAATCCCTTGAAAAATTTCTTCCGCTAACAATTTTAATACCGAGCGTTTTCAAATAATCTTCATCTACATGGTAAATATTAGCATGGATTTCTTTACCATTTCCATTCTCATTCTTTGGATAAATTTCGGTGCCGTCCATAAAAGGAAGCCCCGGAACTGATCTTGCGATACTGGCGGCGACTACATTTTTATTCTGTGATAATTGTTGTTTAAAAGCAGGTTGATCTTTCCCCAGCAGCCTTGCATCGGGTAAATACAAAACCTGTTCTTTGTCGTAGCCGAGTTTTTTATTTTGCATAAAATGCAATTGCTGGTACACAATGATCGTCGCAATGATCAAAGCAATGGAAAC
>JBQCFI010000015.1:0-8816 GCA_051959325.1 Ginsengibacter sp.
CAGGTAGTGCAGGGAGTTCCGCAAGCCAACTTGAGCGGATCAAGTAACTACGCTTCCGATGCTATGTTGTCTTTCCTGGGTCAGTTGCAGTATGATTATGATGGAAAGTATATAATATATGCTTCATATAGAGGCGATGCATCTTCACGTTTTGGGGCCAATTCAAAATGGGGATATTTCCCGGCAGTTGGCGCAGGTTGGGTTATTTCCGATGAAAATTTTATGTCCAAAACCAGGAATGTGATTTCATTTCTGAAGCTTCGCGGAAGCTACGGCATTACCGGTGATCAGTCACCGGACTTTTATGCTCCATGGAATGAATACACCGTTTCCGGCACTTACAATGGAGGAATAGCCATTCAGCCAGACTACAACAATGGTCTTACCAAAAATAATCTCACCTGGTCCAGGTTGTACCAAAAAGATGTTGGAGTTGATGCTCGTTTATTTAACAACAAAATCAATTTAACCGTTGATCTGTATGACAAGCTTTCGAAAGGTGGTTTTTACGATTTTAAACTTCCCTTTTTTACAGGGTTTAATAGCGTGAATTTTAACGCCAACGACCTATGGGTGAGCAACAGGGGTGTCGATCTGACATTATCCACTAACCGGTTGATTTCTATTGGCAAACTAAAATGGGATATGCAGTTTACCTTATCTCACAATAAAAACCTGCTTGCCAAACTACCCAATAATAACCGAACATTTGTTATTACTGATTGGTATGGCACAGACAGGATCTATTCTGTTGGTCAACCTGTTTATGAAATGTTTCAGTTAAAATATGGCGGTGTTTATAACAATACTGCAGAAATACCTTTTAATCCATTAACGGGTAAGCCTCTGACCTATTTCAAAGGCAATCATACGGTTATTCCTGGCGACCCAATTTTTGTTGACGTAAACAATATTGGCGACGTCTGGACAGATGAAGATAACGGATCACAGTTTGGCGACCGCGTTCCGATGGGTGACCCAAATCCTAAATACACTGGTGGATGGACCAATTATTTCACTTACAAGAATTTTTCCATGAGCGTAACCAGCATTTTTACCTGGAAAAGAACCGTAGTGAATACATTTTTCCAACAGCAGATCAGCAGCATCGTGGGTGGTTATTCCAGCAATATTTACACTTTTGCCAACGGCCGTTTACCTGATATAAGCGGTTTAAATTACTGGACACCGCAAGGGGCAAAGTCAGATCCTAATTATAAAGCAAGCTTTCCTTCTATCAATCCTTTTGGTGCGAGTTATTATCAGTTTATCCCAATCTCCAGCATGTTTAACGAAGACGGCAGCTATTTTAAAATAAAAAATATCATGGTCGCTTACGAACTTGAAAAAGCGTGGACTGATAGAATGAAATTAAAGGGAGCAAGAATCTATGCAACCGTTGATAATGTACTTACTTTAAAAAAGGGAACCATGCCGAATCCGGAATTGGTGGATCAACTCGGAATCTATACCGGCGGCACATATCCGATGCCTACAAAGATTACACTGGGAGTAGACGTTCAATTTTAAACTTTTTAAATCACTGATATGAATAAGCAACATGCTTTTTTGAAAAAAATAATTCCGGTTCTGCTTGCATTTACTGTGCTGATCACTTCCTGCAAAAAATATATTGATCAGGCACCAATTACTTCGACTTACGGATCTGAATTCTGGACCTCCGAAACATCGGTACAGCAGGCTTGTAATGCCATGTACGGACAGTTGAGGGCTGCTCTACGGCAGGATAATTCGTATTTCATCAACGGGGATCTGACAGCTGGCGTATTCCAGGTGCTTTATGCAGTCCAATGGAATTTATCTCCTGTAGGAGTAAACAACCCTTACAGCGGAGGCCCTTATAACTTTTCTTATGTTCCTTACCTGGAAGGCTCATTGCAAAACTGGTCACGTTTTTACAAAATCATCGCGCAATCAAACCTGATATTGCAAAACGTGCCGAAAATGTCCAACTCTCTCTTTAAAAACGGAGAAACCGATAAAAACGCGTTTTTAGGACAGGCTTTGTTTATGAAAGCTTATACCTATTTCTATATTACCAGGATCTGGGGCGATCCGGTATATGTCGATAAGACTTTTGATGATGTGGATTATGGAAAAATTCCAGCAATTGCCCGCACTCCGGAAGCAATTGTGTTGGATAGTTGTATCGAGAATTTAAAAGTTGCTGCCGGATATCTCGACTTCAGTGGTGGCGATCCTTCACAGGCAATCACTGCCAATAAAGGATCCGTCTATGCTTTGATGGCGCATATTTATGAATGGAAAAAGGATTATAAAAATGCACATCTTGCCTGCCAGGAAGTTATCAATAACGGTGGATATTCTTTAGAACCGATGAGCAGTTATAAGAATATTTGGAAAGGACAATCTTCTAATGAAAGCATATTTGAATTGTCAATGCAGTACAATCCTAATGATCCAAATTTTGCAAATCAAAACAGCTGGGCAGAAGCACAGTTTGGATTCTTTGGTGTATTTCTGAAAGGATCGATAGTTGATAATCGAAAAACATCGGCATGGATCGCAAATGCAGGTGGAATAGCGGATGTCTTATTTGATACAGCCAATGATGAAAGAGCCAAACAAGTACTTAAGCTTATAAATGCATCCGGTGGTTCGCCAAAAGGATATATGCTGTTGAAGTACACAGATTTTCAGTATCAGAATGCTGATAATAAAACCGGCGCCTATATTAATAATAATCTGGTTTTATTCCGCCTGTCTGATATCATACTATTGGATGCAGAGGCTCTTGCTTATTCCGGCGATCTGGAAGGAGCGAGGAATGAATTGCAAAAAACGGAAGAACGTGCAGGCATCACTTCATACGAAAATCCCACCAACCAGTATGATATGGTGGACGAAATTGTCATGGAGAGAGGGCGCGAACTGATCGGCGAAGGGCAATGGTTTTATGATTTGATCCGCACAGAACCGACCCAGGGATGGCTGGAATATGTAGGATACCAGGGAAACCGGATAACACCTGATCAAAAAGGCTATTACTGGCCATTGGATATGGGAACGTTGTTTCCACAGGATAACCAGCTGACACAAAATCCTTATTGGGCCACACACAAATAATTTGAAAATAACAATGAAAAATCTCATGATGAAAAAAATAATTCCCATAAGTGTTGCCGCTTTTATTACAATGGCCTTTTTATTAACCTCTTGTAAAAAAGATTACATAACCGGCGGCTCACCAGAAAATGTAAATATTTATAAGGATTCAACGACGTATGATGTCTTGAAAGGGAATCCAATGTATGACACGCTCGTACAGGTAATTGATGCTGCCGGACTCAAAGACAAGATCAATGCACAAGGAACCACCTTTTTTGCGCCAAATGACAATTCTATACTTCAGTACCTGGAAGCACGGACGCTTTTTGTACAACAACATTATGATCAGAATGCGAAATTTGCCCTTGATTCTTTAAAATATTATCTCCAGAACAACATTAATGGCACAAGAGATTCATTACTAATGTACCAGGTAAATGCGTCTCTGACTTATTCAGCACTAAACAATGTAGGTAAAATTTATCCAACAAGTCTTATCGGTGATTCTGTAATTGTATCGTTCGAACAAACGACAGACGGCAATTTAGGTTATACGGATTTAGTTTCCCAGGCGCCTCAAATCGTTTATTTTACCCAACTCTGGGATCATTATGACATCTCCAAGTCGAATCCTGCCAACAAGGTGCCGGACAATGTGGGCGTTCGGAATCTTGTAAAAACATCCGGAATTGTGACCAAAAACGGAATCCTGAATTTATTGGATAATTCCAATAAACTGTTCTTTTATGATACTAAACAGTAAAACACTAAACTTATTTGAAATGAAAAATAAAAAAATCGGAACGTTCTTTTGTTTAATATGCATCGTATTCACGGAATTGTTCTCAGGATGTACTAAAATCGAAAAAGGATTTATCAGTCCATATCAGCAGTATGCAGTGAGTACTTTCACGGTTACGCGCGGCAGAACCAGTTCTTCTTATTCCCTAATAAATGATGGCTCCAGCATTCCCATGCACATTAAATGGACCCACATTTATGACTCAACCGGAAAAATAGTAGATGATATATTTTCCAAAAAATATCCTGTCGGCACGTGGACCGCCGCATATGACGCTAAAGCCGATGTTACTTATGCTGCTATCATGGCGAAAAGAACGGTTACCGATATGCCCCCGATTGTAGTAAATGAATTTAACGGGACCATCACAGCCAATGAGGGTACTTTGAATCTTCCACTTGGATCTTATACAATGGATCTTGAGGTTATGAACGATGCAGGAACTGTGCAGCTGAAGAAAATAATGAAGATAAATATAGTTGATGGTCAATCCGTAGGAATTTCGCCTGATCCGGGTGCTTTTAGTCTTTCTTTACTAAATGCCGGAACCGCTGGTGGTGCGGGAGGCTTGGGAGGCGGAAATAACGGGGTGATGTTCAATGGAAATAATAATCCGTTCGTCGTTTACTCCGTTACAAGGTTTGCAGATACTCCAAACATTTTTATTGTAAAAGTTACTGATAAAAACGGGGTTGTGTTTAATCCAAAAGCCGGTGAAATTGCAAAAAGGCCAAATTCAGGCTTAAACCCCAATCCTCCTTTTTTGCAAAATCTGCAGGATTATGCACCAGATACGTTTAACGCTACTGATACATCCATGAATCTGAAGTATCCTTTGGTACCATTCCCTATTAACTCTTTGGGCAACGGATACAACATGTATTACCGCATTCCAACCCAATACGTTCAGATTGATAGTACAAAAGCATGGTCAAGCAATTCTCCCGGAAATTTTTACCAGGGCACCTCAGACCCACATTATTTGGGAGTTTACACAAACGATAAGTTTGACTATGCGGTCAGAATTCCTTTGCGCATTTATGTTCCGGGTTCTTATGAATTAAATATTAAACTTTTGGATGCAACACATCGGTGAGTAAAATGAGAATTTACACTAAAAGTTTGTTTGCTGGAGAATAGTCGAAGACTTCAATTGATTTTCCAGTAAATGATTCAACCATTTACAATAAAATCATCATGAAACATTCAATTGCAACTTTCTCTTTTTTTCTTGTTGTTTTTTCGTCTTTAAAAGCACAAAACAATGCCGCAATAAAAGACAATTTCGAAGTAACGCTTGCCAGTAACGGTTATGTATATCCGCAAACAGATAACTGGCGGTCAAATATTATTTCCGCAAGGGGACTTATAAAATGGGACGATTCGAAAACTTTTTCGCGAACCTTTTTTTATCCACAACAAAAAGGAACTATCCATGTTGCTTTAAAACTGAAATCATCGAATGGCAATAGTAAGCTGAAAGTACAACTGGACCGCAGCGGAAAAAGTTATGTAATACACGTAAATGAGACCGACGATTTTATAACCGTTCCGGTTGGCACTTTTTATATTCCCGATGCGCGATACCATTATATTCAGATAAATGGAATCAGTAAAACAGGAAACAATTTTCCCGACATAGAATCAATAGTAATTTCCGGTCCCGCCGCAAAAGATTTAAAATATAATCTTAGCGAATACAAAGGCGCGCCTTCTACCCATTTGTGGTATGAATATCCGAAAGACAGCACCATCGCCTGGTTTTATAATGAAGTTACGATTCCGGTTGGCGTCAATTCTTCAAATGCCTATTACATGACAAACGGTTTTAGCGGCGGCTATTCAGGTATTCAATTAAATTCTGCTACCGAAAGAAGGTTTATTTTTTCTGTGTGGAGTAATTACAGCACCAATGATCCCAAAGAAATTCCAGCCGATTATGCAATTACATTGATTAAAAAAGGCAAAGATGTTTTTACGGGCGAATTTGGCAATGAAGGTTCCGGTGGCCATAGTCATATCGTGTTCCCGTGGAAAAATGGAGCTACTTATAAAATATTAATCGGTGCAAAACCAGCCGGGGATCACACCATCTATTCCTGTTATTATTGGACTCCTGAAAGTGGGAAATGGAACCTGATGGCAATTTGGGACAAAACCAAAACCGGCGGTAAATTATTTTCAGGTCTATATTCTTTTGTAGAAAATTTTGGTTCCAACGGCAATGATTTTTTTAAAGCGGATTATGGAAACCAGTGGGTTTGCACACCTTCCGGAACGTGGATCGAACTAACAAAATGCCGCCTTACCACCACGGCAAGCCCAAAAAAACATCAGCGTTATGATTATGGCGCGGGAGTAGAAGACAACAAATTTTATATGTACACCGGTGGATTTAAAAAGCTGAATAATCTTTCACCTGGATCAGTGATCGAACGGAAAGCAAATGGCATTGCTCCAAAAATTGACTTTGCTTCATTACCTGAAAAATAAACAAAAGACGTTTTCAAAAACCATATAGTCTTGTTCAAGATTAATTATTTCGGTGGACAGTAAAACAATAAATAAATGAAATTCTGATTTTCAATTCCAAAACAATCTGAATTATGAAATTAAAATCTATTCTTTCTTTTGCAGCAGTTTTTCTGTTTCTGACTGCTGAAGCACAAACCATAACACCTGAAAACATTGTGATCACTCCCGAAAAACCCTTGTCAGTAAAGGATACAGCGCTTCGCGAACAAGTAGCAAAATGGTGTGAAGCACAATTGAAAGAAAAGAATTATAAAAAGATAAAAGCACATCCTTCTGCAGTCATTTTTCCCGGAAAAGTAAAAGACGGATATTCATTTACCGGCAGAACTATAAAAGTCAATCATAAAAAGATCGGTGATTCCTTGCTTCCAATCGTTTCGAAACTTGATTATTCAAGTCCCTGGGCGAATACCATGTACAGCACCGGATTGTATGCTGTTCCCGGGCAGTATGTGGAAATTATTATTCCGAAAAGCTTAAAAGATAAGAATATCAGTGTTCAAATTGGTTGCCATTCGGACAGGCTTAATCAATGGGTTGCATCCAAAGAAGCCTGGCGCAGAATGCCCATTATCGTAAAGAAGCAGAAGCTATCAGATGAAAAAACAAGGGTATCTTCTCCTTTTGGTGGATTGATCTATATAACTGCTTCTCCAAAGTCGGATGATTGGAGCGACAATATTACCATTAATCATGCAGTAGCGGCCCCTTTATTCAAATTGGGAAGCACCACCCAACAAGAATGGGAAGATGAGTTAAAAGGCAATAAAGCACCCTGGGGCGAACTTGCTTCTGATGATATCATCATTACCATTCCTGATTCTGTTTTGCAAAAAGTGAAAGATCCTGAAAAAGTAATGAAACTATGGGATCTGATCATTGGTGGAGAAATGGATCTCGCGCAAATTCCACAACCATTTTACAGAGAGCAACGGTTGGTAATTGATGAACACATTGGTGGGGGATTTATGCACAGCGGTTACCCGATCATGGTGCACCATTCCCCTGTAAAGCACATGTTTTCTGAAGATATAATTGCGAATCCTGAAGTGCTGATGCATCCAAGCAAAGGCGGTGCTAACTGGGGATTTTTTCATGAGATCGGGCATAATATGCAAAACCTGGATTGGGTTTTTGGAGGAACAACAGAAGTAAGCTGTAATTTCTTTTCCATTTATATGTTTGACCGGTTAATGGGAGGACGAGATGATGCGCACAGTGGAATTTCCAACACTTTTACCCAGAAGGCAATGAAAAAATATTTTGCGGAAGGTGCAGATTATGAAAAATGGAAAAAGGATCCATTTCTTGGTTTGATCATGTTTCGGCAATTGCAGGAAGGCTTCGGATGGGAAAACTTTAAGAAGTTTTTCCGCGAATACCAGGAAATGGCATCGAGCGATTCTTCCGCAAGTTACGTGGCTACCGATGAAAAGAAACGAGATTTGTGGGTAAAGACTTTTTCACACATAACCGGAAGAAACATTGCGCCTTTCTTTGAAAAATGGGGAATATCCGTAAGTAAAAAGGTACAACGTGAATTAAATTCCCTTCCCGTTTCGATGCCCTATAATAATCCCCCTGAAAATTGATAACGAGGGAACAAAATCTTACTAAATATTTATTTATGAAATTTACTCTCCGTCATTTAAATCTAAAAAGACTCTTTGCTCTTGGCAGTGTTCTGTCCCTAATGATTCCCTTTTCTTCTCTGAAGGCTGAAAAAATACTATTTAAGACCGATCTGGAAACTCAGCAGAATGAACCAATCATCAGCGCTAAAAAAATAAACGCAACTACGATAGATTTGTTTCTTGCTAATAATCATCATATGCTTATTGATTTCTATGGAGATAATATTTTCAGGGTTTTTCAGGACAATTCTGGCGGAATGATGAGAGATCCCGAATCTAAGCCGGAAGCTAAAATTCTCGTAGATACGCCAAGGCGGCGGGTTTCAATACTGACGTTGAAGGATGAAAATGGGTTTATTATCATGACTACCGCAAACGTTTCTGTTCAATTTGACAAAAAAACCTCGCTGATGAAGGTGATGAACCTGAAAACGAATGCAGTAGTTGTTGAAGAAGTAACGCCTGTTGAATTTGACCCAAAAAAGATAGTGATTACTTTAAAGGAAAATCCGGATGAATATTTTTATGGCGGAGGCGTGCAGAACGGACGATTTTCACATAAGGGAACAGCCATTGCAATCGAAAATCAAAACAGTTGGACAGACGGTGGCGTCGCTTCTCCAACTCCTTTTTATTGGAGTACCAATGGTTATGGTGTCATGTTCTACACCTTTAAAAAAGGAAATTATGATTTCGGTTCCAAAGAAAAAGGCATTGTAAAACTATCTCATGAAACAAATTATCTCGACGTCTTT
>JBQCFI010000016.1:0-4180 GCA_051959325.1 Ginsengibacter sp.
AGAAACAGCAAAAAACTTATACAACAATTTTGCAAAAGGGATGCCCATCATAGATTATCATTGTCATCTTCCTGTAGAGCAGATTGCCAACGATATCAATTTCGAAAATCTCACACAGATCTGGTTATATGGCGATCACTATAAATGGCGGGCAATGCGCACCAATGGCGTGGATGAAAGCTATTGTACCGGCAGTAAAAGTGATTTTGAAAAGTTTGAAAAATGGGCAGAAACGGTTCCTTACACTTTACGAAATCCGCTGTACCACTGGACGCATTTGGAACTGCAAAGATATTTTGATGTCCATGAAATTTTAAATCCTGAAAGTGCCAAAAGAATTTATGATGAATGCACAAAAAAGCTGCAAACAAAAGAATATTCGGTCCGCAATCTGCTTCGCAAAATGAAGGTAAAAGTGGTTTGTACCACCGATGATCCTACAGATTCATTGGAGCATCATCAAAAAATAAAAGAGGAAGGATTTGAAATCAAAGTGCTTCCTGCGTTTCGTCCTGATAAAGCAATGAATGTGCATGATTCGGCTACTTTTAATGATTATGTAAACGATGTGCAAACCACCAGCGGCATAGAAGTTACTTCTTACCAGACTTATTTAGACGCTTTAAAGCGGCGTCATGATTTTTTTGCAACAATGGGTTGTTCGGTTTCAGATCATGGACTGGAGTATATTTTTACGGAAGATTATTCTGATGATGAGATCAACTCGATTTTTAATAAGCTCCGCTCGGGAGGCCAGGTTTCACAGGAAGAGAATTTGAAATTCAAATCTGCGATGCTGTATACTTTTGCGATCTGGGATTGGGAAAAAGGATGGATTCAGCAATATCACATCGGCGCTTTTAGGAATAACAATGTTCGAAAATTAAAACTTTCGGGTCCTGATACCGGATGGGATTCTATCGGCGATTTTCCACAGGGAAAATCAAAGGCAAAATTTTTAGGCCGGCTTGATTCAGAAAACAAGTTAACCAAAACCATTCTTTATAATTTGAATCCGTCAGACAATGAAGTGGTGGCTTCCATGGCTGGCAATTTTAATGATGGAACAACGCCCGGCAAAATTCAATTTGGTTCAGCATGGTGGTTTTTGGATCAGAAGGATGGAATGACCAAACAAATGAACGCCTTGTCGAATATGGGTTTGCTTAGCCGTTTTGTCGGAATGATTACTGATTCAAGATCATTTCTTTCTTATCCACGCCACGAATATTTTCGCAGGATATTGTGTAATTTATTTGGTCAAGAAATTGAAAACGGCGAGTTACAAAATAATATAGACTGGACAGGAAAAATCATCCAGGATATTTGTTATAAAAATGCGAGTAATTATTTTCGCTGGTAAAAAAATATTTATTGATTTTTTTTTATTAAAAAAAATACATTCTTTATTCGAATTAAAATGAAATCATTCTAACTAAATTATTAAAAAGATGATGGCAAAAAAAGTTGTTACAGTGGGAGAAAATATGCTTCGTTTATCTACACCTGATTATAAAAGATTTGTACAGGCAGATAGTTTTGATGTTACTTATGGCGGGGGCGAAGCCAATGTGACTGCGGCTCTTTTGGGGAAATGATTACCTCTTGTCGTCTCTCTTTATTAAACACAAACGTATTTATAACTTTAAGAGAAGTATCTGATAGTCCAGCCCCTTAAACATTTCATCGTCAACGTGCATAATAAACTGGCCCAAAGTTGCTTTATTGTTGTATTCCCTTAGCATCGTTTCTTAAAGGATAAATGTTTCTTTTGCTTCATCCATTTGTCTGCCGAAAATATACCACTGCCGGTATCTCATAACGGGTTGTCCAAACGTCGGCCCTGCCGGGTAAGCCCGATGGTAGTCAGCGAGCTAACCATAATGTACCTGCACGGTGAATATTGCGACGACCATCGTAATGATTAACGGGAATTACAACAATACTCACGTACCATCCTGCTAATATTGCAAAGCCACCGAAGAGTTCTATATACGGTACCGCACCGTTTGTCTCCAATTCTTTGCATAATGCGCTTGCAGATGAATATCTTTTATCGGTTGCCGAAAAGTTCGATTTCTTTAAGTGGGCTGATGCAGTATTAATCCGAAGTACTTTCCAGCTTTTACAAAGCGGTAGTTCAGATGAAAAATTCCGGCAAGTTGGAGACCTTAAATTTATTGGAACGAAGTATGCAACTTATTTGAATATTCTTCGAACAGGCGGTACAACGGATTAGCAAATCAAGCAGCTAATAGGAATATTTCTTCTTCCGCAATGTCCAAGGTCAGAATAAAGCGCTTGAGCACCTGTTGCTGCTAAGAATACGGCACCCAATAACCAGAATCCGTGAGGCTAAATTGGGGAACGTAAATAAATAGATGTCTCCTTAGTTGTATTTTGTATTTAAAATGGTTGAGCGACTACTCTGAGACGTCATCTGTTACAAACAAGAATAGAATGTCCCATTTATGAGTTAAATAGTAAACAACAAAATCAACCGAACTAGAATGAAATTTAATTCTGTCCGCCATTATTTTCAAAACCTGTTTCTATAGAATTAATAGCTGATTTTAATTGCCTGATGATTTTCTGAGGCTTCGAATTTTCCGCTTCAATTTCATACCAGTATCCCTCCTTCGTTTTATATAGTTTATAGTAGGATGGTTCAGGTATTGTATCGGAAGTAGTAATTACATACTCCTGTAAAAGAGCGATCACCTTCCCTAAAGAATTTTTCATTTCAAAAGGATGAACTGTATAATGAAACTTCTGATTATTATCCAGAACGATTTCCTGAAATGAAATGATAGCCATTGTTTGTTTTATATAACAATAATAAAAAAACGATAAATAGATACAAAATAAACTTACCAACATTAATTATTTTTTCTCTATTTCATGAAAATAAAAGCTAATGAAATCTTCTTGAAGTAAGCATCGTATAATATTCTTTCAGACCCAGTATTTTACCTACAATGATTTAAGATTTTCATAGAAATTTGTCAGTTCTCCTTTTTATAAAATATCATCGATCACTCTCTATTTTATGAGAATAAAAGCTAATGAAATCCTCTTGAAGTGAGCATCGTATAATATTCTTTCAGAGCCGGTATTTTACCTACAATGATTTAAGATTTTCATAGAAATTTGTCAGTTCTCCTTTTTGTAAAATATCATCGACCACTTTTCGAAATTCATCAAGTCCTTCCCTGGATAAAAGCATGAGAATATCACCTTTCGTTTCTTTTTGATCTGCTTCTAATCCTCGTTCAATTATTCTGCTTAACGCCAATAAATTTTGCCTGCCTAGTTGCAGAATAATTTTTACCTTTTTTCACCCACCCCGGGACAGCTTAAAACAGTCTCAGAAATTTTTAATTTCTCATTTCCCTGTTTCGTTACTTCACTGTTCATATTTGATTTTTTAAAGTTTTAAAATATTTGTTATTTCGTTTACAACTGTTTGCGAAAGGTCATTCGGCTTTTTAGGCATTCTCGGCAAAACAGCAGGCAAGGATTTTGCAAATAAAATCTTCTCAGTATTTATTTTTTTCAATTGACATTGCTGAAACCGGCAAAGTAAAATAAAAAGGGCAAGCAGTGACCTCCTTACATTCGAGCCAAATCCTGCGTTGTTGCCTTTTGATAATTTCCGCAGATATATATAAACCTAACCCAAATTCTGAATTTCCTCTGTTTTTATCACAACCAAGGTTCATACACCTTATTTACCGTACCATTATTTTGGTAGTTGCAAGTTGAATTAAAAGTTTATAAAAAAATTCTATAATAGTGGCAAGGATCAAATTAAGGTGTCGATAATAACTCTTTTTAACTGCCATTGGATTAAGACTGGTTTGAAATCTCATGTACATTTATACTCCCAACTTCAAGTTATCATTTACATAATAATTACTTAATCTTCCGGTAACATTGTCATAACATTGTTGTATTCTCTTTGCAGCATTAAAATATGACTACATGAGATACATAATTACCTTGTTGCTTATTACCTTTTTTTCTTTAAAAGTATTTTCCCAAAATGCAAAAGTGGAAGGGAAGGTTACCGATTCAAGAACCAACCAACCAATTGCAGGCGCTTCTGTTGTCGTGGATAACAGCAATGGGACTACTACAGGAATGGATGGAAATTTTTCCCTTTTACTTTCTTCAGGCG
>JBQCFI010000017.1:0-5148 GCA_051959325.1 Ginsengibacter sp.
AATTGTAACAGGAATTGATCTTTTGGAAAATCTCATTTCTAAAAATATTTCGTTCCCTTTTCATATCGAGTTGATTGCTTTTAGTGATTCTGAAGGCAGCCGTTTCAACTGTCCTTATTTAGGAAGCAGGGTAATTGCCGGACTTTTTAAAAATAAATATCTGAACTTAAAAGACAATCAGGGCAATACTTTTTCCGGTGTTTTAAAATCGCTGAATTATGATATCGAAAAAATAAAAGAAGATGCCATCAAGGCTGAAGATTTATTGGGATATTATGAAATACAGGTTGAAAAGGAGTCTGTGTTATATGAACAAAAAATTCCGGTTGGCATCATGAATTCTATGTTGGGAGAAAAAAGAATTGACATAGATTTTATCGGAAAATCAAGTGCAGCCGGCACTACACCTATGAACGAGCGCAATGATGCTTTGTGTGCGGCGGCAAAATTTATTTTATCCGTAGAAAAATATGCTGCAGGCGAAAAAAGAAAACTACGCGCAACTGTGGGCAAAATAAATGTCGCAGATTCAGCAGCAAACCTGGTTCCGGGATTTGTAAATTGTACGCTTGAAATCAGAAGCGATGACGAAGAATTGTTGTCGGATTCCTATGAAACGATTTACTCCACCTGCGAAAAAATTTGTTACAAAAGAAATATTTATTTTGAATGGAAATTAATTGAAGAAACAGATCCGGTGATCTGTAATAAAAAATTTAAAAAGTTATTGTCAAACTCAATTCTTCAAAATAATTTGCCGATTGTAAGCCTGGAGAGTGGTGCAGACGAAGATGCAGCGGTGATCGCTAAAGTAGCGCCGGTTTCAATATTGCTCGTAAGATCATTCAAAGGCAATAACCGTTATCCCCATGAAAATGTTGAAGTAAATGATATTGCAACTGCCTTAAAAATTTCAGATCATTTTATTACCCAGTTGGCTTCTCCTGAAAAACTGCTGAAGAAAAAAGAAAAATAAGCGCAGTTAATTTTAAAACTTTGAAATAGAATTCGATGTATTTCTTGATTTGCTGAAATAAAATAAATAAAAAAACCCTTTCAAAAATGAAAAGGTTTTTTATTTATACCTAACCCTATAACAGGTACATTTTTATTGTACTGCAATTTCTTTCGGCATCACTTTTACTTCTTCTTTTTTAGGAAGAGTAAGCGTTAAGATACCATTCTCGTATTTTGCTGCGATATTCTCGGCATTTATTTTTTCATCTAAAGTGAATGATCTTTTGAACGAGGAAATTACGAATTCCTTCTTAAGGAATCTTTTATTTTCTTTCTCAACATCAATTTTCTCGTCATTCTTTTCTTCATTTTTCTCAAAAGAAACGGTGAGAATATTTTTATCAACAGTTATTTTAAAGTCTTCTTTTTTTCGGCCGGCTGCATTTATTTCCAGTTCATAATTGTCGTTTGATTCTACAATATTTACCGGTGGAAAATTTAGACTGCTTTTTTTTGAAGCAGGCATATCATTTAATAAATTGTCAAGGAAAAAATCCAAAGACTTCAGAGAGGGCTGTTTAAATGTTACTGTAGTCATAGTGTTTATTTTTTAAGAGGTTTTTTAAATTTATTTTCCAATACTTAATCAAAATAAGGACCATTGCCAAAAACCGGAATTTTTGCAAGTTTTTTAAGACAAAATGGCTTTGGTTGTATTTTTTAATGACAAAATTTCCAATTTCGTAAACAAATACCTGGCCTTTTAAACGCACAAGAATCGTAAATTTGCACTCTAAAATTTTAAATAAAAAAAGATATGTATCCAGCAGAAATAGTAATTCCGATGAAAGGAGAATTAACTGAAAACGGTTTTGAAGATTTAATAACTCCGCAACAGGTTGAAAATGCGATAAACGAACCGGGCACTACCTTATTTGTAATTAATTCAGTTTGTGGTTGTTCAGCAGGAACTGCCCGTCCGGGTGCGTTACTTGCCCTGGAAACGAGCACAAAAAAGCCAGATCGTCTTGCAACTTCCTTTGCTGGTTTTGATTATGATGCCGTAAATAAAGTTCGTGAACACTTGCTTCCTTATCCTCCATCTTCGCCCTCAATTGCTTTGTTCAAAGACGGCCAACTGGTTCATTTTTTAGAAAGGCATAATATTGAAGGCGCTTCAGCAGAAATGATTGCCAATAATCTTACAGCAGCTTTTGAAGCATATTGCTAAACAAAACGAAATAAAAACCTTCAGCAAATGGAGGTTTTTTGTTTTTTTAAATATCTTGTGCAAAAAAGATGAGGAAAGTTGTTTCCAAAACTAAAAGATAAACCATGTATCCGAATTTATATTTTGTTTTTAATGACTGGTTTGGTTGGAAAATAAACGCCTTCAAGATCTTTTATACATTCGGAATTTTTGTAGCGCTTGCATTTATTGTTGCCGCATATTTACTTACCCTTGAATTAAAAAGAAAAGAAAAGCAAGGGCTTTTACTTCCGCGCGAAGAAACGATTACCACGGGGCAACCAGCTACATTTTTTTCTTTATTTGTAAATGGATTGATTGGTTTTATTTTTGGATATAAACTTATCGGAGCTTTTATTGCAAGCCGTCAATCCGGCCTCGATCTGCAGGATTATATTTTCTCATCACAAGGTAGCTGGCTCGGCGGCCTTATTCTCGCAGCTGTTCTTGCTTATTTAAAATACAAAGAAAAGGACAAGCAGAAACTGGCAAAACCTGAAAAAAGGATCATCCGTATCTGGCCACATGATCGCGTTGGGGACATTGTCATTTTTGCTTTGGTTTTTGGAATTATTGGTGCAAAGATTTTTGATAATTTGGAAAACTGGGACCGTTTTATCCAGGATCCAATTGCTAATTTAATTGCACCAAGTGGGCTCACTTTTTATGGCGGCCTTATTTGCGCAGCGATTGCCATTTTGATTTATGCAAGAAAAAAAGGAATCGGATTATTGTACCTGATCGATGCTGCGGCTCCTGCTTTGATGATTGCTTATGCGATCGGAAGAATGGGTTGCCAGACAGCAGGTGATGGCGATTGGGGTATTTTTAACAGCGCTTATATCAGCGATGTTCCCGGCCACGTGGTTCCTGCAACTCCTGAACAATTTCAGGAAAAATTAAGAGAACATTCTACTTATTTTTTAAATGGAACGGTAACAGATGCGCCGGGAGTTTCTACAATGGTTACTGACCGGCATGAAGAATCTTTGGATAAAGTACCACATAAAAGTTTTAGAGGGCCAAAGTTTTTACCTACCTGGATGTTTGCTTATACTTATCCACACAACGTAAATGAAGACGGAATTTTATTGCCGGGTTGTGAAGGAAAATATTGCCGTGCCTTGCCGCAGCCTGTTTTTCCGACGCCGTTTTATGAAATACTAGCCTGCTTTATTTTATTTGCGGTATTATGGCTGATACGTAAACGGATCAAAGTTGCCGGTGTACTTTTTTGCATTTACCTCATTATGAATGGTGTGGAAAGGTTTTTAATAGAAACGATCCGCGTCAATACCACGTATTCTATTTTTGGGATTCATCCAACACAGGCAGAATTAATTTCTGCTGGATTGGTGATAACCGGAATTATTGGAATTATTTATTTCTCTAGGAAAAAGGCCACTGTTGAAGAATTATAAATAGCTTCTTTTTTCGCTCAAACTATTTTCATCCGTTTCTTCTAATTTTTTTGCAAATTTTCCTATACTCAGCCCCTGAATTATAATGGAAAATAATACTACAATGTAGGTTATCGAAACAAACATATCTCCGTACATATATTTGGGGACAGCGAGCGCAAGCGCTACTGAAATACCACCCCTCAACGCTCCCCAGGTAAGAATTGGAATGGTATTTTTGGAGAATGAATTTTTATATTTTAAAAAGCGTATCGGCAGCGAAACTGAAACCAGGCGGGCAAATAATACAATAACAATGGTAATACAGCCAAGAAACAATAAAGTAAGATTGAACGGAATGATCAGCATTTCAAATCCAATTAGTAGAAATAAAATTGCGTTCATTACCTCGTCTATCAGTTCCCAGAACTTTCCGATATAATCCCTTGTAACATCGCTCGCTACTACGTCCATACTTTTATTTCCAGTGATGATTCCGGCTACAACCATGCTCAGCGGCCCGCTAACGTGAATGATTTCAGTAAGAGAATAACCGCCCATCACGATCGCCAGTGTCACCATTACCTCTACTACATAATTATCGATGGAACGTAGTGCAAGGTAACCGATATACCCCAAAAACCATCCGAAAAGCAAACCACCGCCAGCTTCGCGCACGAAGAGCCAAATGATTTTCCAAACAGAAATATTTTCGACTCCGATCTGTGCGATCTGGTAAAATGTAATGAACAAAACGACGCCGACGCCATCATTTAGTAAACTTTCCCCACTGATTTTCGTTTCAAGGGATTCAGGAATTTTTGCTTTTCTTAAAATGCCGACTACTGCAATCGGATCCGTTGGAGAAATTAATGCGCCAAATAAAAGGCAATAGAGAAAATTAACGGAAAGGCCAAAAAGTACTGTTGTAAAATATAACAACCCACCGATTATAAAAGTAGAAATTATGACACTGATGCTGGCAAAGGTGATAATAGGAGTGAGCTCGGCCTGTAACTTTTTAGAATCCACGTGTATGGCTGCTGCAAACAGAAGAAAGCTGAGCAAGACCTTTAACAATACGGTTTGAAAATCGATCAGGCTGATGGCTTGCGTGGTTGTTTCAAAAAATTCAGGAGAAATAATTCCTATGCCAACTACCGCCAGCGAGGTAATCAGCGAAATAAGCATGATGCCAATTGTGCGCGGCAATTTGATAAACCGGTGATTGATGTAGCCAAAAATGGCTGTCAATACGATTATCAGGGTGATAATATTATAAATCTCCATGAGGAAATATCAAGCTATTTTTTTGTAAAAATTTCATTCTTGTTTACACAAACAAGACAAATTTCTTACCACGAATTGAACCGTTTATACAAATGATTAGCGATCTTCTCTCAGCAAACAAATAAAAAATGCAGAATCGATTTTTCAAAATCAGATTCTGCATTTGAATCAATTAACTTTATTAGCACATTATCACTATATCAAAGCCATATCCAATACCTGTTGCATGGTTTTTACATAATTCACTTTCAA
>JBQCFI010000018.1:0-5615 GCA_051959325.1 Ginsengibacter sp.
ACCAATCCGTCTAATTTTATTTCCATTGCGAGGTCAACAATATCATCCAGGTCGTGCTGATTCAAATCAGGAGAAATTTTTAAGAGCAAAGGCTTTTGAATATTTTTTTCTTGATTGATTTGTTGAAGATTCGTAAGAATCTTTTTTAAAGAATCTTTTTGTTGTAAATCTCTTAGTCCCGGTGTGTTTGGTGAGCTAACATTTACAACAAAATAATCAACAGCATCATGCAATTCATTAAAGCAGATCTCATAGTCTTTCCAAGCATCCTCATTCGGCGTGATCTTATTTTTCCCGATGTTGCCGCCAATGATCAATGAACCTTTGTGTTTATCCCGAAACCTTCTAACTCGTTCTGCTGCTGCCTTTGCCCCTTCATTATTAAATCCCATTCTATTGATCGGCGCTTTATCTTTTGGCAAACGAAACAATCTTGGTTTCGGATTTCCGCCTTGGGCCAATGGTGTAACCGTTCCTATTTCTACAAAACCAAAACCTAGTGTTTCCAGTTCATTCAGGTATTTTGCATTTTTATCAAAACCTGCTGCAAGGCCAACCGGATTTGAAAACGTAATACCAAAAATTTTTTTTGAAAAAATTCCTTGTGGTTTAAACTTCTTTTTTAAAATTTTTTTTATGAATGAAAAACTACAGAAGAATCGCAGCATGTTCATTGAAAAATAGTGAGCGTCTTCCGCATCAAACCAAAATAATATGTTGCGAACTATCTGGTACATTTTCGCCGCGAAGATAATAATTGGTTTGAAGTAAGATTTGAAAAAACGTCACTGAAAATAAAATTGCTATCTATTCAACAAAGAAATAAATAAACAAGACTTCTATTTTGGTATGGATAAGCTTCTTTTTCAAAAGACAAATGTGGCTATTCTTTGTTTACCGGATTCATGATTCTTTCTTTCGATGCGTATATTTTGCCAGGAGAAAGAATCTTCCTATTTTTTCGTAAACTCATCCAATAACCACATAACTTTTGCTCCATCTTGTGCAGGAGAAGGATTTGCTCCTTTTCCTAAAAAATAATTCACTACTTCTTGGATCAACGGCTGCTGAACATGTTGAAGTGGTTCAAATAAAATCTCTTCTGTTATGCCGTTTTTGACGATCTCTATTTTTTTATGTTCAAAGATCGGAAAGCGCATTTTGCCTTCACTTCCCTGAATTTCACACAGATCTTTTACATTTTCATCGGCTACATTAAAACACCATAAGCCATTAAAAATAACACCTGATTTAAATAAAATATTCCCACTTACAATATCATCTGCATTATAAAATTTAGATTGATTGGCAGAGTAGCCAGAGGCCTTTTCAATCTCTCCAAAGAACCAATACATTAAATCCAGCTGATGTGGAGCAATATCATGAAACAGGCCACCACCCGATATTACCGGATTTATCCTCCACGCCACTTTTGGAACCTGAAGCGCTTCTGACGGAAGTTGCTTCTTATAAAATGGCAGGCGGGCAAAACGTACATCGCCAATAGCTTTTTCTTTTAATAATTGTTTTACTTTATTGAAAAGAGGCTGCCCGCGTCTGTAATGTGCTATCGAAACTTTAATATTTTTTTCTGCTGCAACTTTAGCAATCATGTTGGCAGATTCAAAGTTTAAGGCCATCGGTTTTTCAATATAAACCGGCTTTCCTGCGTTGATAGACGCTATCGCATATTCTTCGTGGAATGCAGGCGGAGTGGCGATATAGATGGCATTGACTTCATCGTCATTGATTAAATCATTTGCGTCCTGATACCATTTTGGAACACTATGTCTTTTCGCATAATCTTTTGCTTTTTCTCCATCACGCCGCATAACAGCCACAAGCCTGGAATTGTCTACTTTATTAAATGCAGGTCCACTTTTTATTTCTGTCACGTCTCCACAGCCGATCATTCCCCAGCGAATTGTTTTCATTTTTTCTTTTTTTTTGTCACCAAATTTCACGAATGTACACGAATTACGTATGCCAAAGATTTCACAGATTTCCCAGGGATAAATGCGTATCTCTTCTGACAAGCTGCAGTAAAAAAAGAAATATCCAAGAATCGTGTTTTCTTTTTTACGATTAAAACCTTCAACGATCGAACAATTTAACTATTAAGCAACAACTACCTCGAATTGCCATTTGGAAACAACACTTTGTCCGGTGTCTTATTGAATTCAGCAAGAATGTTGCGGATAATTTCGGTGCGGATTGTAGCTGCTTTTCGAGGTGGCACAAGATACGTTACCGTTACTTCTACCCAGGTATTAGCGTTGATTCGAAAACTAACGTAAGGATATTCTTTGATCTCGACTTCGTCTATTGGCGAATCTTTTACCATTTCCCTTAAGTCCCTGATTCTGTCTGCCATTTGCGGCCCTAATTCTGCCGAAGTTACCTTTTTTATCGTTTTCTCTACAAAATCCAAATCGCTTTCATAAGCCACATGGAAAGGAATTTCATTCCAAATAAATTTAAAATCTTCCCAGGAATAATTAAAAACTGCCGATTGAAGCACCAGGCTATTGGGAAATCGGATCAGTCTGCCACTTGGTAAATCGTTGGTAAGATAATCACCGGCAAACTCCCAAAGAGTAGTATCTACATAACCGATTTCGATCACATCGCCTTTGAAACTATTGATTTCTATCCGGTCGCCGATGCGGTAAGGCGTTCGGATAATGATATAAATCCATCCGATAAAAGAAGAAATAGGAGTTTGTAATGCGAAGCCTAAAATCAATGAAATCAGGCCCAACGAAAGCGCCGCTGCATACCAGTTAGCAAATAAAAATGAAACAATGAGAATGCCTACCGCAATGATACTTATCAGGTGCGTAAGTTGGATTAAATTATACCTGTTGTACTTTCCTTTTGATTTCTTTTGAATCTCCAATTCAATTAGTTTGGTAGCAGATAAAATAAGAACGGCAAAAAATATAGCAAGAGAAAGCTTTTGAAGCATCATTGTGTATTTGCCTAAGAGATCAAAAACATGAAGGCGGAAAAGAATGTATGCCACTACGGAAATTAATCCAACAGTGATGTAGCTGCCTAACCAGATAAAAGAAGATTTCTTTTTTATTTTATCAACTTTTTTGTCTATCTCGTCCTTTTGATTTTGATTGACTTCCATAAATTTTTGACAGGTGTTATGGAAAAATTACAAGAATAAAGCCAAAGAAATGAAAGATTTCTGTTGTACTCACCTATATGGATGATTGACCTTTCAAAATCAATTCGTAAAAGTCGGTTCGCCTGTCTTTTAAATTTCTTACACTACCATAAGTGTGTAATTCATGCAAAAGAGAAAGATCAACATCGGCAATCAGCACCATTTCAGTGTTTGCTGTCGCTTCACTTTTTATTCCGTTGGATGGAAATGCAAAATCGCATGGTGTGAAAACGGCCGATTGTGAATATTGAATATCCATATTTTCTACTTTCGGAAGATTGCCAATACAACCGGTAATTGCGACAAAACATTCATTTTCTATTGCACGCGCCTGCGCGCAATAACGGACGCGGTTATAGGCATTTTGCGTATCGGTTAAAAATGGAACAAATAATATTTGCATTCCCTGGTCTGCAAGTAACCTTGGCAATTCCGGAAACTCAACATCGTAACAAATGAGGATCCCTATTTTTCCCGCATCCGTTTCATAAACCTTCAAAGTTTCGCCGCCACGGATTCCCCAAAATTTTGATTCATCAGGCGTAATATGAATCTTCTCATATTGATCAATATTGCCATTACGATGGCACAAATAACCGACATTTTTCAACACATTTCCTTCAATGCTCGGCACGCTCCCCGTGATAATATTTACATTGTATTTGATGGCAAGCTCCCGAAAACGTTTTCTGAAATCAGGAGTATATTTTGCCAAGGCGCGCATCGCTTCGGCCTCCGACATTTCATTGAATTCTGCGAGCAAAGGACCATTAAAAAGTTCAGGCAATAAAGCGAAATCACTTTTATAAGCAGAAATAGAATCGATAAAAAATTCTACCTGTGTAAACATTTCATCCATGTTTCTATAAGGCCGCATTTGCCATTGAATTAATCCCAAGCGCACATATGTTTTTGCATTGAATAACGTTTTTGCTTCACTCGTATAATACACATTATCCCATTGCAATAGCGTGGCAAATTCTTTGCTTTGTGCATCTTCAGGCATATAATTTTTCAGCACTTTTTTTACATGAAAATCGTTGGCGAGTTGGAAAGAAAGTACCGGATCATAAATTTCTTTGCGTTTTACTTTTTGAATAAATTCTTTTGGAGATAGTGTGTCAGCATATTTATAATATTCGGGGATGCGACCACCAAAAATGATTGCTCGTAAATTCAGATGTTCGCACAAATCTTTTCGTGCATCATATAAACGTCGTCCCAGCCGTAAACCACGATAATCCGGGTGAATAAAAATTTCAATGCCATAAAGCACGTCTCCGTTTTCAGGATCATGAGTACTGAAGGTATAATTTCCGGTAATTTGTTTGTAAGTATGCGTATCACCAAACCGGTTATAATTTACAATAATAGAAAGCGCGCAGCCCACAACAACACCGTCTACTTTGATCACGATCTGTCCCTCAGGAAATTTATCTATGAGTTTTTTTATCGTTTCCAGACTCCAGTAATTGCCGTTCCAGCGTGGGTATGCGGCTTTCATTGCAATCAGCAATTCCTGGAAATCTTCATATTTTAATGTTCCTATTTCAATTTGTTTCATGCTAAATATTTAAAAGGTTTCAGGATTACGGGCTTTAAAAAAGCCGGTAAGCCTGAAACCTTCAGGTGTTGTTCATAATTAATGCCAAAAATATATTTTACAACCCGGCGCTTTTATTGTAAAATTAATTATTGATTTTCCGGATTTGTAATCACCACAGGAGAACCGCTCTTTTTTTCCTGGTTGTCGGCAAGCGTTTTCATAAAAGGTTTTAAGAAGTCGATCGGAATCGGGAAAATGGTAGTGGAGTTATTTTCAGTAGCAATTTCACGAAGCGTTTGCAGATATCGCAAAGTCAATGCGCTTGGTTGTTCGCTCAATATTTTTGCTGCATCACTCAATCTTTGTGAAGCCTGGAATTCGCCTTCTGCAGAAATAACTTTCGCTCTTCTTTCTCTTTCTGCTTCTGCTTGTTTAGCCATTGCGCGCTGCATTTCCTGGGGTAGATCAATTTGTTTTACTTCTACATGCGTCACTTTTACACCCCACGGTTCTGTTTGTAAGTCAATGATCTGTTGCAATTTTATATTGATCTTTTCTCTTTGCGAAAGCAGTTCATCGAGTTCTGATTGTCCTAAAACACTTCTTAAAGTAGTTTGCGAAAGTTGGGAAGTACCTACCAAATAATTTTCAATTTCGATGATTGCTTTTTGCGGATCAATCACACGAAAATAAATGACTGCATTTACTTTTATAGAAACGTTGTCTTGAGTAATTACATCCTGGGGTGGAACATCCATTACAACCGTACGCAAACTCACTTTTACCATTTTATCAATAATTGGAATCAGAAGAATTAGTCCCGGCCCTTTCACGCCGCCATCTAAAACTCTTCCCAAACGAAAGATTACACCTCTTTCATATTCGCGCAGA
>JBQCFI010000019.1:0-15817 GCA_051959325.1 Ginsengibacter sp.
TATCATCAGCATATCGCCGCCAAGCCAGTCACTGAAAAAGGAGCCAAGAAAGGTAGCCGGTATTCCTAATAAAATACTGGTGATGACGACTCTTTTATTGATCAGGTTTTCGCTGCGATAGGCAACGGAAGCCGACAGTGTTGTAGGCAAGGTAGCAGGCAATGGCGAAGCCAAAGCAGCAAAGGGATTGATACCGGCGAAAATTTGTAACGCCGGAGTGGTAATGGCACTGCCTCCTTTACCCAGTAATCCTGAAAGAAAACCCACCACCGCACCGATCACCAGGATGATAATTTTTGAAGCACCGGTTGAAGAATATATGGACCTCCTTATTTGAAGAAAAAAATGAGTGTAATGCATAAATATGTGCACAGCGAGGAGCAAAATTAATGTAATTTCCCCGCTATGCTTTTTTGGTGAAAGCTAACACATTCTGAAATACTGATTTTAGCCATGAAAACCGATACCTGCAGGAACTCAAAAATATCTTCCTATTCACCACGATTGCACAAAAGTTTTGCTTCACTGGATCTTCCCTTCATTTGTAAAAATACAAAGTATTGAAAGAGAGTGAGAACACCGGCCAGGTGAAATACTTAGGCGGTCAACTCTTTTTCCAACGAAAGTGCTTTCGGAAATAAAATGTTATTCTCTAAATGCAGATGCTTGTGCAGGTTCAGTTCAAATTCTTTCAAAAGCCGTAGGCTGTCTGCAATGACACCATCCGCGCCTTCCGACGAAGTATAATCGTGGCTAAGCTCAACCATCTTTTGGAACAGATCACTTTGCTGGTGGTGTTCACGGGTTAACATATCCACCGGGCTTTCAACCGATTTGGTTGCGGGAGGCCTTACAAATGCTTTATTATTTTTTTTAGCATCCGCCATTTTTCTGATGAAAGGAAACAGGATGAGCTCTTCTTTTTTCTGGTGCACCGCTATTATTCCGGCTGCTGTAGCAAAAAGCTTTTTAATTTCCGGAAGCCAGGAATGCTGTTCACCATACTCCTGCGAAGCTTTCTCTAAAGCGGGTTTGATCTCCTGTATTTGTTTTTCTGCATACCGGTGATACGTTTTCACGATATACTCAGAAAGTGCATCCAGCGACCATGAATTAAAATCTTCCTCTTCTTCATTTGGGGCATCTTTCTTTTTTGCAATTTCATCTTTAAGCGCCTGCAAATCTATTTTATGCGTGGCAGCCACTTCCTGCAGGGTTTGCCTGCCTTTATTGTAGTAATCAATCTTATGGCTTTCAAAAACGGGATAGGTTCTGTAGTCCTCAGCCACAATTTGTCCAACAGGCTTATTATCTATGTTTTCCATAGTGGTAAATTTACACAACAACTGCTTCTCACGCCTTCATGTAACTTTACCCATTTGGGAAAAATTTCGCGACGCGGCTGTGAATGGGACATGAGATGGAAGGCCAGGATATAAGACAAAAGACATAACATATAACACATGGAGTATAAGACATTCAAATATGCGACATGCGGCATCAATAAATTACTCCTTGTGCCTCTTCTCCAACACCGCAATTACATCATCAAGCATTTTATTTTTTGCCTGCAATAAAACGAGGTAATGAAACATAAGGTCTGCCGCCTCATTCAAAAAAAGCTTACTGTTGTTGTCTTTGGCTTCGATCACTAATTCCACGGCTTCTTCACCTACTTTTTGTGCCATCCTGTTGATGCCTTCTTTAAATAGGGTAGAAGTATAAGAACCGGAAACGGGACGCTTTTTTCTTCCTTCAATGATCTTTTCCAGGTTGCGCAAAAAGTCTTTGCCTGAATTTTCTTCATTGAAACAGGTTTCAGCGCCTGTGTGGCACACGTTTCCATCCGGTTTTGCTTTGATGAGCAAGGTGTCGAAATCGCAATCGGTTTTTATATCTACCACATGCAGATAATTTTTACTGGTCTCGCCTTTTACCCACAGCCGTCCTTTACTGCGGCTGTAGAATGTAACGAAGCCTGAATCTATTGTTTCCAGCAAGGCGTCTTTGTTCATATAGCCAAGCATTAAAACCACATTGGTAGCCTGGTCCTGGATGATTGCTGGAACTGTTCCTGATTTTGATTTTGTGAAGTCGATTCTTCTTACAAGGTCGGTATAGTCTCTTTTCATTTCTTTTTGTTACGAATTTTAGTTGCCACTATCCGAATCTTCGGATTGCACGAATTTACAAGAATTGCTTTTGCCACAGATTTCATGGGTTAACACGGATTCGGTTTGCCACTGATTACATGGATTAGTTCAGCAAGCAAACAAATAACTGCAATTTATCGTTTGTTGTTTTTATTTAAATAAATGTTTTTTAAGACCTGGTGCTTATGTTTTGCAAGGATAAAAATCTTTTGAGTTCGGGGATTTTTATTTCTCCAAAATGAAATACACTTGCAGCCAAAGCCGCATCAGTATTTGCGTTTATAAATACATCTGCGAAATCTTCCATGGTTCCCGCGCCACCCGAAGCAATAATAGGAACAGCAAGCGTTTTTGAAAAAAGAGAAGTAATGTCTTCTGCAAATCCTTCCTTTGTGCCGTCATTATTCATGGATGTCAAGAGGATTTCGCCGGCTCCAAGATCAATTCCTTTCTTCGCCCAATCATATGCTAATGTTTCTGTTTTTAATCTTCCACCATTCAGGTAAACATACCAGTTGCCATCGCTTTCTTTTTTGCTATCTATTGCCAATACAACACACTGGCTTCCGAATTCTTTTGCCATCAGATGAATCAGGTCCGGATCTTTAAAAGCGGCGCTATTGATAGAAATCTTATCGGCGCCGTTTTGCAATAATTCAAAAGCATTTTCAACAGAAGAAATACCCCCGCCAACGGTAAAAGGAATGTTGATATTGGCAGCAATTCTTTTCACCAGTTCCACTAAAGTTTTTCTTTTCTCAACGGTTGCGGTAATGTCTAAAAAAACCAGTTCATCCGCGCCTTGTTGGGAATAATACATCGCCAGCTCTACCGGATCGCCGGCATCCCTGATGTTCTCAAAGTTAATGCCCTTAACGGTTCTGCCGTCTTTAATATCCAGGCATGGTATGATTCTTTTTGCAAGCATTATCTGTTTTTAATAAAATCTTCAATTTGTCGTAAAGTTATTTTTTCTTCATAAATCGCCTTTCCTACTATTGCGCCACTGCATCCGATTTGTTTCAAATGAAGTAGGTCGTCAAAACTGGAAATGCCACCGCTGGCAATGAGATCCAATGAAGGAAACGCTGATAATATTTCCTGGTACAACTCAATTGACGGACCTTCCATCATTCCGTCTTTAGAAATGTCAGTGCAAAAGATCTGGTTGATTCCTTTAGAAATAATTCCATTTATGAAATCAAAAATATCAATTCCAGTGTCTTCTTTCCATCCTTGGATCTTTATTTTTTTAAACATCACATCTGCACCCGGCAAAAATTTATCTGCACCAAAATCAACGATCCATTGAGAAAATAATTCCGGATCTTTTACGGTAACACTTCCAACACTTACCATAGAAGCGCCTGCATTAAAAACAGATTGAATGTCTTCAGTCGTTTTCAATCCACCGCCAAAATCAATAATAAGGGAAGTGTTATTTGAAATATTTTCAAGGGTTTTTATATTCTTCAACGGCTGCCAGTTGGCCCCATCCAAATCAACAATATGCAATCTTTTTATACCAATTGCTTCGAAGCTTTTCGCTACTTCCGAAGGGTCATCATGATAAACGGTTTTCATTTCAAAATCACCTTTCGTTAATCTAACACATTTGCCATCAATGATATCAATCGCTGGAATGATCTCCATTTATTTTATGTTTAAAAAATTAGAAAGAATTTGTTCTCCGGTAACGCCTGACTTTTCTGTATGAAATTGTACGCCATAAAAATTATTCCTGTGGATGGCCGCGCTGAATGCATTGATATAAGCAGTGGTGGCAATCGTTTCAGGCGAAAGTTCCGCATAATAACTGTGTACAAAATATACAAATGAATTTTCAACAATGCCATTCATTAGTGGAGAAGAAAGTCCTGTTATGGTATTCCATCCCATGTGTGGAATTTTAAATGGAACCAGATTTTTATTTTGGAAAACGCTGTCATCAAACTTCTTTACAACACTATCAAAAATGCCAAGACATTTCGTATTTCCTTCTTCGCTGGATTTACAAAGCAATTGCAGCCCAAGGCAAATTCCCAGGACAGGTTGTTTTAAAGAAACAATCAATTCATCCAGCTTCTTTTCTTTTAAATATTCCATTGCCGAAGCGGCATTTCCAACACCGGGAAAAATAACTTTATCAGCAGAAATTATTTCATCAGCATCATCTGTAACAATTGCGTTTGTGCCCAATCGTTGTAAAGCATACAAAACACTTTGAACATTGCCTGCATTATATTTTATGATCGCTACGGTCATAGGATTCCTTTTGTGGTGGGCAAAGAATTATTTAAAGGATCACGTCGGACTGCCATCTTTATTGCCTTTGCAAATGCTTTAAAAATTGCTTCAATCTTATGATGTTCGTTGGTCCCTTCTGCTTTAATATTGAGATTCGACCTGGATGCGTCAGAGACGGATTTGAAAAAATGATAAAACATTTCTGTTGGCATTTCTCCTATTTTTTCTCTTTTAAATTCCACATCCCAAACCAGCCAGCTTCTGCCGCCAAAGTCAATAGCAACCTGCGCTAAACAATCATCCATCGGTAATAAAAATCCATATCTTTCGATACCGCGTTTATCTGCCAGCGCGGATAAGATCGTTTCTCCAAAAGCCAAAGCCACGTCTTCAATCGTATGATGCTCATCAATGTGAAGATCGCCGTTGCAATGAATTTTTAAATCCATTCCTGAATGTTTGGCCACCTGCTCAAGCATGTGATCAAAAAAACCGAGACCGGTGTTGACGTCTGCTTTTCCGCTTCCATCCAGGTTGACTTCTACTTCTATTTTTGTCTCATTGGTATTTCTCGAGTGGGAAAATTTCCTTTCCGGCAGTTTTAAAAAATTATAAATCTCTTCCCACTTTTGTGTTTCGAGTGCAATCACTTTTTGCAGGTCTTCTTTTGAAACCGTTGTTTCACCGGTTCCCAATTCCTGGAAATTATTGATGAAGATTGCATGGCATCCAAGGTTCTTCGCAAGCTCCACATCTGTAAGCCTGTCGCCGATTACAAAAGAATTTTTAACATCATACTTTTCTTCCTCGAAATAATGTTTCAACATACCGGTGCCTGGTTTACGGGTGTTTTTATTTTCATGAGGAAAGGTGCGGTCTATCAAGACTTCAGAAAAAATAATTCCTTCGTTTGCGAATGTTTTGATCACAAAATTTTGAATCGGCCAAAAAGCATCTTCAGGGAAAGCATCCGTACCGAGGCCATCCTGGTTCGTTACCATGACCAAATCGTAATCCAGTTCTTTTACTATCTTAATTAAATATTCAAACACATGCGGATAGAATTCGAGTTTCGAAAATGCGTCCAACTGATTGGTAACAGGCGGTTCCATGATGATCGTTCCGTCACGGTCGATAAATAAAATTTTCTTAGGCATAATTTTTTAAAGCATTGATTAACGTATGATTTTCTTCTTGAGTTCCGATGGTAATGCGGATGCAGTTTTCACATAAAGGTTCTTTACTTCTGTTCCTCACAATAATGCGGTTCATCAATAAATAGTGGTATAGGTTATCAGCATCATCCACTTTTACCAGGATAAAATTTGCATCGGAAGCATAAATGATCTGTACAAATTTAAATTGTTGCAACTGATCGTGCACCCAGTTTCTTTGCTGCACAATATTTTTAATGTTGTTGTTTACGTCTTTAATATTCGCAAGCGCTTTTATCGCCAGCTGCTGTGAAGATTGATTGATATTATACGGAGGTTTTACTTTGTTAAAAAGATCGAGTATCACTTCTGAAGCGAAAGCCAATCCCAGCCTTAATCCTGCAAGCCCCCATGCTTTTGACAGCGTTTGCATCACGATCAGATTTTGATATTCTACCAGTTCGGGAATAAACGTTTTTTGCATGGAGAAATTAATGTACGCTTCATCAATCAACACGATTCCCGGAAAATTATTCAGCAACAATTCGATGTCCATCCTGTTAAGATCATTTCCGGTAGGATTGTTGGGCGAACAAATGAAAAGCAATTTGGTATGTTCATCTACGGCAGATAAAATTCCTTCAACATTTAATTGAAAATCCGCTGTGAGCAATACTTCGCGGGTTTCGACATCATTGATATTTGCACATACTTTATACATTCCATAAGTAGGCGGACAGATGATCACATTGTCCTTCTTAGGTTCACAAAAAATCCGGAATGCCAAATCAATCACTTCATCACTTCCATTGCCAACAAAAATATTTTGAGGAGGCACACCTTTTATCTTTGATACCTGTAGCTTTAATTGCCACTGCAAAGGGTCGGGATAGCGATTAAAATTTTCTTCGAATGGTGAGCCGTAAGCGTTTTCATTTGCATCAATAAAAACTTCTGCATTGCCACGGTATTCACTTCTTGCGGAAGAATAAGGCTTTAATTTTTTTATGTTTTCGCGAACCAGTTTTTCTACATCAAAGTTTTCCATCCTTTATTTTTTTTAAACGAATACTTACTGCATTTTTATGTGCGGCCAATCCTTCGGCGGCAGCCATTTCTTCTACAGCTTTTCCAATATTTTTTATTCCTTTGGCGCTTAATTTTTGAAAGGTAATTTTCTTTACAAAACTATCTACCGAAACACCGCTGTACGTTTTAGCCAAGCCATTTGTTGGTAATGAATGATTGGTGCCGGATGCATAATCACCGGCGCTTTCGGGTGAAAGATTGCCCAGAAAAACACTTCCCGCATTTTGAACTTTTTCTGCCAATTCTTCCGCCTTTTCACTAGCGATGATCAGATGTTCCGGCGCATAAGTATTCATAAAATCAAAAGCATCTTCTGTATTTTCAATGACTATAAACCGCCTGTTCAAAAAGCTCTTTTCAATTGTTTCTTTTCTTTCAAGCATTGGCAATTGCTGATGTATTTGCGAAATAACATTTTGAATTATTTGTTCGTTCACTGCAACAAGAACTACCTGGCTATCTCCTCCATGTTCAGCCTGGCTTAACAGATCTGCAGCAACAAATTCAGGCACGCAGCTATCATCGGCATAGATCGCTACTTCGCTTGGGCCGGCGAGCATGTCAATCGCAACGCCATCAATACTTACCAGCTTCTTTGCGCAGGTTACATATTGATTTCCGGGGCCGAAAATTTTATCAACTTTCTCAACAGTTTGCGTTCCGTAAGCCATCGCAGCTATGGCTTGTGCGCCACCCCCTTTATAAATATTTTTGATTCCCAAAATATTTGCTGCGAATAAAACTGCGTCATTCACGTCGCCATTCATATTTGCAGGAGTGGTGACTAAAATATTTTTGCAGCCGGCAATCTGAGCGGGAATAGCGAGCATTAATAAAGTGGAAAACAAAGGCGCGCTTCCGCCGGGAATATACAAACCAACTTTCTCAACAGGGACACTTTTGCGCCAGCACACCACGCCGGAAGATGTTTCTATCTTTTTTATTTTTTCAGATTGATGCTTATGGAATTTTTCAATATTCTTTTTTGCAAGAAGAATGGCTTTCTTTAAATCTTTATCAATGTTCTTCGCTGATTCTTCAATCTCTTCATCCGTTACCCACAAAGATGCAGGAGCAAAACCATGAAATTTTAAAGAATAATTTTTCACAGCAACATCGCCTTCAGCCTTTACGGTATTGATGATCTCCAAAACCACTTCTTCCAGGTTCTGAGAATTGATTTGTGGCCGCATCATTAATTCAGGCCAGTCTGTACGGGAAGGATTGATGAAAATTGCGTTCATATTTTTTATCTTTTTATGAAATCATTTTTTCGATGGGCACTACAAGGATTCCTTCGGCTTCAAACACTTTTAATTTTTCAATCACCTGCCAGAAATCATTTTCATTTACCACGCTCTGAATACTGTTCCATCCTTTTTCGGCAAGTGGTACGATTGTCGGGCTCTTCATTCCTGGCAATAAAGCGCAGATATTTTTCAACTGGTGATCCGGCGCATTCATCATGATATATTTATAATTCTTTGCTGCTTTTACCGCATCAATCCGGAGCAATAAATTATCCAGAATTTTGGTGTTTTCTTCATTCAAGTTTTTATTGGCAACCAGCGCCGCTTCTGAATTTAAGATCACTTCCACTTCTTTCAGATTGTTTGTAAAAAGAGTGCTGCCGCTGCTTACCAAATCGCAAATAGCATCTGCCAAACCGATGCCAGGCGCTATTTCTACCGATCCGCTGATCTCATGAATTTCCGCCTTCAGTTGATTTTCATTTAAAAACTTCTGCAACAAAACCGTATAAGATGTTGCAATTTTTAAACCATTCAGATCCTTTACGCTCGAATAATCTAAACTTTTTGGAACCGCAATACTTAATCTGCATCTACCAAAACCAAGTTTGCGCACAATCTGAATATCTTTATTTTTTTCGAAGAAAACATTTTCTCCAACGATTCCAATATCGGCAACGCCATCACAAACGTATTGTGGAATATCATCGTCCCGAAGGAAATAAGCTTCGGCGGGAAAATTGAAAGCCTGCACTTTCAACTGACGGTTTCCATTGTTTAATTCAATACCGCATTCTTTTAAAAGTTGTACAGATTGTTCGTATAATCTTCCTGATTTCTGAATTGCAATTTTTAGCATCCTGTTATTTTTTTAAAATAAAAAAGGCTCACTTTTCAGTAAGCCTTTTATGAGAATATATTTGTTACATACACATCAATACAGCTTACCTTTTGGTAAAAAATGATGATGATGTATGTGAAAATTTTGTTTCATTGAAGTGCAAAGTAAAGGATGAAAATTTGTTTGAACAAAAAAAGTTTTTGCCGAAGAAATCTTTTGTGAAAAATATCTTAATCAGCCAACAAACAAATAAATCGAATTTGTATTTTTTTATTCTAAATGAAGAGTTCTACAAAGCATTCTCTTAAACCTTATTTTTACATAAATTAAACCCGATGAAACATTTGCTATTTTATAGCTTATCCACGATCTTATTTCTTGGATGCAAGGCACAAAGCGATCAGTCTTTTGTAAAACAAAAAAATGATAATACGCTTTTATGGGAAATAAGCGGCAATGGATTGAAGAAGCCGAGCTTTCTTTTTGGCACGTTTCATTTGCTGTGTAAAGATGATATCCATTTCAGTCATCAGTTGAAAAAGGCAATAAAATCCGCTGATGAAGTGTATATGGAATTGAAACTTGATGACCCATCCATGATGCTCAGCGGCATGATGTACATGAATATGAAAAACGGTAAAACGCTTGAAAGCCTTTACACACCTGAGGATTACAAAAGGTTGGAAGCTTATTTTTCCGATACTTTAAAAATGCCCATGTTGCTGTTTCAAAAGGCAAAACCTTATTTTCTCGTTGCTTTGCTTTATCCGCGGATGATGAATTGCAGCGATCCATCCGGAGTGGAAGAAGAACTGATGAAAATTGCAAAAGATGATAAAAAAGAAATTAAAGGACTCGAAACGATGCGGTTCCAGGCGAGTGTTTTTGATAGTATTCCTTATGAATGGCAGGCTAAAGAGTTATTAAAAAATATCGATAGCTTTTCTGTTTATAAAAATGAATTTGACACGATGCTCAATTTTTATAAAAATCAGCAAATGGATTCTTTAAAAACGATGGTGGGAAAAAGTGAATTTGGTTCCGATAAATATGATGATCTTTTATTAAAAAACAGGAATAAAAATTGGGTAAAACAATTGAAAGAGATCATGAAAAATAAAAGTGTTTTTGTGGCGGTAGGAGCGGGGCACCTGGTAGGAGATGCAGGATTGATACGCCTATTGAAGAAAGCAGGATATAATGTGGTGCCGTTGCAGAATAAATAGTTTTCATCGTTCGTTTTTAGACCTCCGTCTTTCATCTTTATTCTTGTTTGCCTCCTCATCATGTAAAAAAATACCCATCTGTTTTAATAAAACTATCGATCTTCTATATATTTCCTTTTGGCACATTTTTTAATTATTAATAGAAAAATAAATACCATGAAAAAATATTTAGTGATTCTTGCGGGAGTTTTTCTGCTTTCCAGTTGTGTGGCCAAACGATATTTGCTTCAATCACAAAGAGAAACTGCAAGCCTGCGTGAAGACAGTATGCAACTCGCTAATAACAATGCATCTTTACAGGCAAACATATCTTCTCTCAAGGACCAGATTGCTACTTTACAAAAGAACATTGATGATTTGAATGGCAAGATCTCCGGCCTTAGCAGTCAGAACAGCCAGCTGGGGCAGCAAACTGCAGAGCAACAAAGTAAGCTAACCCAAAGCCAGAAACAATTACAGCAATTGCAGGCGTTATTAAATCAGCAGAAAGAAGCATCAGAGCAATTGAAAAATAAAATGACCGAAGCGCTGAAAGGATTTAATTCCAACGAGCTTTCTGTGTATCAAAAAGATGGTAAAGTATATGTAAGCCTTTCAGAACAATTGTTATTTCCGTCCGGAAGTGCAGTGGTAAATCCAAAAGGCGTTGATGCTTTGTCTAAACTCGCTGCCGTACTGAATCTGAATTCAGATGTTTCTGTAGACATCGAAGGACATACCGATAGCATTCCCATTCGCGGCAGGTACCAGGATAATTGGGACCTGAGTACTGCAAGAGCGAATGCGATCGTGCGGATCCTCGTAAATACTTATAAAGTAGATCCCACAAGGGTCATTTCATCCGGCCATAGTTATTATGATCCTGTTGCCAGCAATTCCACTCCGGAAGGAAGAGCAAAAAACCGTCGTACTGACATCATTCTTTCACCAAAGCTGGAAGAAATGTATAAGTTGCTGGGTATGTAATATTTCTCCACATATATGTAATATTTCTCCACATATATTAAGCCGGGTTTATTATTTCGCACGAAAGTTTGCAAAATAAGAATCCGGTTTTTTTATTTGTTTACTGAATAAATGCAAGGCCGCCTAAACTATTCTAAACAATCTAATCTCACTAAACCATCTAAACTAATCTAACGGATTTTAAAGCATCTAAACGATATTTCTCTATCTTAGCACCTTACTTTTTTAATGTTTTTATGCAACTCGTACAACAGGTTTTATTTATCATTCTCATCAGTTTTGCGGTTTATCTGTTTTACCGAAAGGCAAAAGAAATTTCAGATAATATTAATTTAGGCCATGATGAAGATTTGTCAGATAACAAACCTGAACGCTGGAGGAACGTGCTGCTGCTGGCTTTGGGGCAAAAGAAAATGTTTCGATATCCACTGGTTGGCGTGATGCACTTTGTAATTTATGCCGGATTTGTCATCATCAATATTGAAGTATTGGAAATTGTACGTGATGGTATTTTTGGTACACACCGCATGTTTGCAAATCCCCTTGGTGGTTTCTACACATTCGTAATCGATTTTTTTGAAATACTGGCAATTGGTGTGTTGATCGCCTGTGTGATTTTTCTGATCAGGAGAAACATTTTGAAAATAAGACGTTTCAGCAAACACGATTTAGATGGCTGGCCCCGTACGGATGCAAATCTTATTTTAATTACAGAGATCATTCTGATGAGTTTATTTTTAACCATGAACTCTGCAGATCGTGCTTTACAATTGCAGGGAAATCCTCATTATGCCGATCATGGAAGTTTTATTCTCTCCGGTTTTATTGCTGATTCGATGATGCATTTACAGGCGTCGACGCTCATCGGAATTGAACGGACCTGTTGGTGGCTGCATATTATAGGCATTTTTGCTTTTTTAAATTACCTGCCGTACAGCAAGCATTTTCATATTTTACTGGCTTTTCCAAATACCTATTTCAAGCCCCTCGTGCCGAAAGGAGAAATGAAGAATATGAAGAATGTAGAACAGGAAGTGCAGTATATGTTTAAGCCGGAACTGGCGCCTGCTAACGCGGATGCGCAAACGAAATTTGGCGCCAAAGATATTTTTGATCTTAGCTGGAAGAATTTGCTGGATGCGTACACTTGTACTGAATGTGGAAGATGCACTGCTGCATGCCCCGCAAATATTACCGGGAAATTGTTAAGTCCGCGCAAAATAATGATGGATACCCGTGACCGAATGGAAGACGTACGGGATAATATCAAAGAGAACGGCACATTTAAAGACGACGGCAAAACACTTTTACACGATTATATCACTGTTGAAGAATTGAGGGCCTGCACTTCCTGCAATGCCTGTGTCGAAGAATGTCCTGTCAGCATCAATCCATTAAATATCATTTTTGAACTTCGTCGTTCTTTAATTATGGAAGAAAGTAACGCGCCGGCAGAATGGAATGCCATGTTCAGCAACATTGAAAATAATTTCGCTCCCTGGAAATTTAGTCCTGATGAGCGGGATAAATGGGCGCAGGAAATGGAATAGTTTTTCTCTGTAGACTTACTACTTGCCTATTTCTTCTTTGCACAAAAAAAACCGTTTCCTGGAGGAAACGGCTTTTAGATTGCCAGTCAATTAAAAACTGTAAAAACGATAGAAATAATTCTAAAACAAATTATTTGTGAGTAGTATCAGCACCCATTTTGTGAGTGGTATCTGCGCTCGTTTTTGTTGTATCAGTTGAAGTTGCTGTTGTAGTTGTATCGGTTGTAGCCGGTGTAGTAACTGTTGTAGAATCTGTAGAATTTGTTTCAGTTTTAGAAGAGTTACCATTACAAGCAGTCAAAAAAGCTGCAACTGTGAAAACAAGCAATAATTTTTTCATTTTGTTTAATTTTAGATTTTTAAAATATTTCTTATTTATACCTGCATTTAAAAAAAGTAACCCAAGTGATAAAAGTTTTTTTAAAAAATTATTTGGGTTACTTTTCCATTTTAACCGTATTAATTATAGATGAGTGAAAACGATTGACCAGGAAAAAGATTTGTTGAACGGACTTGCAGCGAATGATACGAATGCTATTGAAACTATCTACCGTGAAAACTTTGCAACGATTAGGTCTTTTATTATTAAAAACAACGGCTTTCCCGATGATGCTTATGACATTTTCCAGGAGGCAATGATCGTTCTTTTTGAAAAAGCAAAATCAGGTTCTTTTAATTTAAGCTGCCAGTTGCAAACGTACTTATATTCAATTTGCAGGCGTCTTTGGTTAAAGAAATTACAAAAACAAAACCGTTATAATCCTTCAATTGAAACAATTGAGGAAATTGTACCGGTAGAAGATGAGATGGAGCTGCATGAAAAAAAGGACAAAGATTTTTTGCTGATGGAAGGTGCGTTGAAAAAGATAGGGGAGCCTTGCAAAAGTTTGTTGGAAGCGTTTTATATGGAAAAAAAATCGATGCCTGAAATTGCTTCTGCTTTTGGATATACCAACGCGGATAATGCTAAAACGCAGAAGTATAAATGCCTGGTGAGATTGAAAAAACTATTCTTTGCACAGTATAAAAATAAGGAGTGAAAAATGGATGAAAATTTACTTTTAGATGCGATTGAGCGATACCGCAGCGGACAAATGGACGAGGCGGAGAAATTGTTTTTTGAAGAGCTTAGAAAAAATAATGCTGACATTGATCAGGTTGTGTCAGAGCATTCGTTCTTCCTGGATCAGCTTGAAAATTTGAGTGAACAAAAATCTTTCAGGCAAAACCTGAAAGGAGTAGAAAATAAATTGAGGGGTGAGGGTGTATTTTCAGAAAATGATGGTCAACGAAAATCTAAAGTCGTTTATTTATGGAACCGTTACAGGCGTACCATTGCCGTAGCGGCTGCAATTGCAGGACTTATTTCTTTTACTACGGCAACAGTCATTTCAAAATATTCTGAAAATAAAAAAGCTGCGGTTATTACGCCTTTGGTAGATAACAAACTCAACCAGTTTGAACACAAACTGAACCAGATTGAGCATAAATTAAATGATGCAACCGCTCTTCCTGTAAAGCCAAAATTTGAAGCGAATTTCAGAGCCACCGGCTTTTTAGCAGACGGAAGCGGGTACATTATTACGAATGCTCATGTTGTTCAAAATGCAAAGAACATTATTGTTGAGAATAAAAAGGGCGACCAATTTTCTGCCCAGCCAATCTATTCGAATACTGTAACTGACCTGGCCATATTAAAAATTACTGACACCGCATTCAAAAAAGTAAACGGACTTCCTTATACATTTCCAAAAACTACGGCTGAACTTGCGGAACCAATTTTCACCTTAGGTTATCCCCGTGGAGAAGTGGTTTATGGCGAAGGTTATCTTAGTGCAAAATCAGGATATTATGGTGATACCGCTTCTTACCAGATCAGTATTTCTGTAAACCCAGGTAACAGTGGCGGACCAGTAATCGATAAAGATGGTGAAGTAATTGGTATTATCAGCAGCAAAGAAACCAATGCAGACGGGGTTGTATTTGCTATAAAATCGAAGAATATTTATACGGCTTTAAAAGAAATCAAGAAAAATAAAGACATTACCATCAAGCTTCCTACTGTAAACTCTTTAAGGGACCTCGACCGCGTAAAGCAGATAAAAAAGTTAGAAGATTTTGTATTTAAAGTGAAGGGAAATTAAGGTCGTCGAGCTCTTAACTTTCTAGAACTTGCAACCCTTTCTAATTATTCTTTTCCTCCATCTGTAATTCTGAATAGTCCTTTACAATTTTATTCTTTTTATCCGGAAAAACAACCGATGGTTTAAATCGTTTTGCTTCTTCGAAGGGAAGGCTGCAATAGGAAATAATAATTACAATATCGCCGGTCATTCCTTTTCTGGCAGCAGGCCCATTCAGGCAACATACGCCGCTTCCTCTTTTTCCTTTGATAAGATACGTCTCAATGCGCTCGCCGTTATTTGCATTTACAACAGAAATCTTCTCATTTTCAATCATATTGGCCGCGTCCATCAGATCTTCATCTAATGTGAGGCTGCCCACATATTCTAGATTGGCTTCTGTGATGGTGGCCCGGTGAACTTTAGATTTTAATATTTCAATTTGCATCATTTGAATTTATTTGTTGTTTCAAAAGAGATATTTAAAAACAACTTTGTTTTAAAAATTAAAACCAAAAACGTTGAGCTTAAGTCTTTTTGGTTTTATTTTCCCAATAGATCACATCCGCAGCGCTTTATCTCATTCGCTTAAAGTAATATAACTGATCTTTTTGCTAAAAAACAAAATTTTTGCAAAGGTAATATTAGTTCAGTGTTGGAGTAATAATTTTTTGATTTTTGGGCTTTTGTTATACAAAAATCAGCCTTCTCTTTTTGAAAAAGATAAGAAAAAACAAAACAGGAATTAGTGTTATTTGTTGTTTTACTGGAACAAAAAAGATTATTAAAGCAGTAATCCTATAAATTATTGGATGACCCATGTACTCCGTTGGACAGAACTATCTTTTTATTTTTAACATACTTGCATTTATCGCCACAACAATTGTACTGATGCTCATTAACACTGCACCTGCAGCCGGACTTAATAACACACCTTTGGTATACAAAATTCCTGCTGCTAATGGAAGCGCAACAACATTATAACCTGTCGCCCATATTAGGTTTTGTACCATTTTGCGATAGGTGGCTTTGCCGAATAAAATCAGGTTAACAATGTCTTTGGGATTGCTGTTTACCAAAACAATTCCCGCTGTTTCTGCTGCTATATCGCTTCCACTTCCTACTGCTATTCCTATATCTGCCTGGGCTAATGCAGGAGCATCATTTACGCCGTCGCCTGTCATTGCAACGAATTCGCCCTTACTTTGCAGCTCTTTT
>JBQCFI010000020.1:0-2758 GCA_051959325.1 Ginsengibacter sp.
AGATATAAATAATTGGGGTAACTTAAGCTATCGAACCTTTATAAAAGTTTATCCAAATACAAATATTGGATCCTTCATTAAAAATGCAACGGCCCTTTCACGGCAAAGCTCGTCAAGAACAGATATTTCAATAGCACTACAACCTTTAAATGAGTTTCATTTTGACGTAAAATCATTTGACTCTATTTTTCCCCGTGGTAATCGTACAGCAGTTTTTGTTTTTAGTTTCCTGGCAATATTGCTTTTAATAATAGCAAGCATCAATTACGTAAATTTTACTATCGCAAGAGCTGATGCGCGAACAAAGGAAATAAGTATTCGAAAAATTATGGGAGGGAGTCGCTTGCAATTGTTTTTTCAGTTTTGGACAGAATCATTTTTATTGTGTCTGATTTCTTTGTTTATCTCATTTATTATTATGTGGATTACTCTGCCGGAATTTAATAAACTTACCGAAACGAATTTTCAGTTATCATTAGGTTCTGAAATTTTGTGGAGTATTTTATGTGGTACATTAGTTTTCAGTACAATATTGAATGGCGTTTTTCCCTCATTAAGCATGGCCTTTTTTAAACCGATAAATTATTTGCATGGCTACTCTTTTTTGAAATTTAAAAATGTATTGCTTCGCAAAGGATTGGTTGTTTTTCAGTTTTCGATTGGAGTTATTTTCATTATCGGCGTCATTGTTATCTTCCGGCAAATGAAACTCGCTCAAACTTCCGCTGCCCAATACAACCGCGCGCAGGTGGTATCTTTTGAGTTGCCTTCGCAACTGCTACAAAAAATGAATTACGATGAGCAAAAGACAAATATGTTTTCTCAAGCTTTTAAAAATAATTTACACAATATAAGTTCGCTACAAAGTATTGCGATGGCAAGTTATTCTATTGAAGGTTCAATGAATTCAAGGCATGCAAAAGGGTGGTATTGGAAAGGAATGGATACAAGTACCGAGTTCGCGATTAATTATATCTCTGTTGAACCTGAAGCTAAAAATATTTTCCATTTACAATTAAAAGAAGGACGATGGTTTCAAGGCGATAATTTTGACAAGAAAAATTATATACTGAATGAAACTGCGGTAAGAGAATTGCGAATACGACAACCTGTCATCGGGCAGGTATTTGCAAAAAGTGGCGGCGATACCGGGCAAATAATTGGGGTAATAAAAGATTATAATTTTAGTTCATTGTATAATAAAATCGGTCCCTTGGTGATATCTGATAACGATGATCCATTGAAAATTGATTTCTTCGTAAAAATTGCGCCAGGCAGTATTTCCAAAGCGATGGATGCTATTGCTGAAACCTGGAAAAAATTAATTCCCGATGCGCCGTTCGAGTACCAGTTTATGAATCAGGCATTTGATAACCTATATAAATCCGATTTGAAAATTTCCAAACTTGTTTTGCTTTTTAGTTGCATTTCCATTATCATTTCTTCGTTGGGATTATTTGGGCTTGTTGCGTTTGTAGCAGAGCAAAGACGAAAAGAAATAGGCATCCGAAAAGTTCTTGGCGCAACTGTGATGTCCCTGACTAAAATGCTGTCAACGGATTTTATAAAGTTGGTGTTTATCGCCTGCCTTATTGCATTTCCCTTATCGTGGTGGACATTGAATAAATGGCTGGAAAGCTTTGCATATAGAATTCACATAACCTGGTGGATATTTTTAGCTTCCGGGGCCATTGCGATTTTGACTGCACTGATTACTGTTAGTTTTCAGGCGATAAAGGCAGCAGTAGCCAATCCGGTGAATAGTTTAAGAAGTGAGTAATGAATAATATCAAAATTAATATCGGGCAATGACGTTTACACTTCCCAAATATAAAAAAAATGGCTTTATTTCCTCTTCCATACGACAACTCAAAATGAGCATCGATTCATTTGTTTACTATTCATTATCATTATGAAAATTACTGCATCCAGTACGAAAGAAAAAACATCCGATGATGTTTTTATTACTATTCGTAACGAATGCCGGGCGCAGATTAAAATTTACGAAATCAGCCAGAGCAAACAATATCTTTACGGCATCTATGATTGCAGTTGTACTTTATTGGCGTCGATCCATTTAAAGCCTGGAAAGTATAAAATAGTTGTGGAAACTTTCCAAGGTAAGACGGCACACCGAGCGTTTACAAAAACGATGTTTTCGGAAGATGTGACGATTGAATTTCCCTAAATGAGAATCGCTATTATTAGTATTAGTGGTTAAACAAGGCAAACGTCAGGTGGTAAACATTAAATGAAATATCAACGTATTTTTTCTCGGGTGGTACAAATACAAAAAATTAGTGAAAGTAATTTGGAATTTAGATAGTACGTCAGGAAAGCAGCGGTATGGCACACAGGATTTTGTATTCAAACCTTGAATTTCTCGCTTACTAAAGAGTATCCACCCACACCTTAAAAAAATGGTAGAAAAATCTTTAATATTTGCCGTTGCTACTTTTCGGCAGCTTTTATTTTTTAAAAAATAACAGAAGAGCCGGTCACTTAATTGATTAATTATATTTTTTGGAGAAAAATGAAAAGGAATTCTTATTGTATAAGCGGCACTGTTGTCTTTACGTCAGACAGATCTTGAGTTTTCAAAGGAATATCTATTTCTAACTCGCACCCATTACCTGGAGAAGAAAAAATGTGAAATCTACCAGAAAATAATTCCACCCGCCTTTTCATGTTTGCAAAACCAATTCCTCCTTTTACGGCATTTACGTCAAAGCCAATGCCGTCATCCATTATCCGCATT
>JBQCFI010000021.1:0-12473 GCA_051959325.1 Ginsengibacter sp.
GATTATTGGCATCTGAAAAAATGATGTTCAATGAATCTTTTGTTTGGAGCAGAATTGGCTTTTTCGTTTTGAAATCTTTCGTAACGCCGATTCCTTTAAAATAAACTGTTTGCCCGGGACGATAAATGCTTCTGTCGGTAAATAAGAAAACTTTCGCATGCTCTTCGTCAAATTCTTTTTGATCGTCATAATCAGTATGTGATTCTTCAGAATTGTAATAATTATAATAGATATATTGATAATCATCCAAAAACAACCGGTCGCTTTTATAAGAGATGTCCAGCCTTACATTTTCAGAATAATTTTTTTCGTCTTTGATTTCAGGTAGTTTAAAATATCCATTCTTGTCTGTTACATATTTTGCTTGTTTCGTTAACGTATTATCTCGTGTTGTATAGTTATATTTTTGATTCCACACCTGCACATTGGCGTCGCTCAAAGGCTTTCCTGTCGTGCGGTTCAGCACAAAATATTGCAGGCCGCTGTTGATAAAACTAATATCCGAAACATAAAAATATTGTGCACAAAGCGGATTTTTATCAAGACTAAAATTGTCATCAGCGCCCGCAATCAATGCATATTCTCCAACCGGCAAGGCATCGATTTTTACTTCTACAGCATGTGAAAAATAATCTGTTGTTTTTGGTAAATCCTGCTTCCAGGTTTTGAGAGTTTTTAGAGAAATTAATTTCCTGAAAAGTTTGTCGTTATCATATTCTTTTTGCAAACTTTGTTTCAGTTCAGGAGTTAAAGCAACAATCCTGAAATAAACGGTATTGAAATTCTGATAATTTACCAATGTTCTAAATGGCTGTGAGGGCACATTTACTTTTTCGGTAACCAAACTTAAAGAAGGATGCAAAATGGTTTTCAAAAGATTTTGTGCATTAATTCCACCTTCACTTTTTGGAAATTTATTTACCAGATCATCAAGAATCTTTTTTGCTTTTACGATAGTGTATTCAGAAGTTGAATCACCATTTTGATGTGACTGAATGGCTTTGTTATAAATATCTTTCGCAATCAAAAATGTGGCCCGTGCGGATACAGGATTGTTAGAATATTTTTCGCTCAAATCCTTTAACGAAGCGAAATACAGCGAATCCTTGTTTTGCATTACAGCATATTGATTTACAAAATTGATTCGCTCAATATCCGCATCAATCAACGCATCCGGATTTTTATCCTGTTGATGAAAAGCCAATAATTTTTGAAAAATGATCAATGCTTTTTGGTGAAGAGAAGTTGAATCTTTTGAAATAAAATTGGTACTTATAAATTCGTTTACCGAGGCAAAAGCGATTGGATCATTTATTTCAAAGGCATACGCCGGCCGGGTAATATCGCGTTCATCATTTTTAAAATAATCCAACGCGCGATGAGCCAACAAATCATAAAGTGTGGGACGCAAATAGCGCACATTTCCTTTTAAAATAATTGCATCAAAAGGTTCGAGTTTGGTTTGTTGTAAAAGTTTTTCATTCTTTAAAGAAGCAAAATATAATTCAGCAATTTTTTGATTCAATTCATCTGATGTCCAGGTGGCAATATCTTTTTTATCAAAATTTACCGTGTTGGTTCGTTGATAAATTTTGTAACGGTTTTGTTGAAAATAATTCCAATACAGTTGTGCTGCGATGCTTTGCAGTATTGAGTTTGCCGGTTCTTTTGAAATCGAAATTTCGTTTTCAACAGAGTCAATACTTTTTACAGAAGCATCTTCTTCAACATTTTGTTTTAAATTAATTTTAAATAATAATGCTTTGATGATTTGCGCATCATTATTATTTTTTTTGGCATCATTATAAATACTTTCAACTTCCTGCAAAGCAGATTTTGTCAGTCCTTTTTTTTGAAGGCTCTCAACTTTTTGCCATCGATCGGTATAATCATTTTGAGTTTTTTGTGCAATTGAATTTAAAAAACAAAAACAAAAAATGGTACTTAATATCAGCGCAAATAATTTTGAAAAATTCCAATGCATAAAGTTTGATTTATTATAAGATTAAAAACAATGCCACGCGGTTGTATCAAAAAATGATCACCTTTTGTGATAGATGCAAAGAAAGTTTTATTTCATAAATACTTTGTGTAATTATCAGCCTTTAGGAAATTTTAAACAAATTACTTTCTTCACAACTTTTAATGTTCCTAATGGTGCTGTATTATGAATATCGTTTTTTAAAAGTAGATTTGTGAAAAATCAGAATATGGACCTGGTATTAAAAAGAGGAGCAACAAAAGAAGAAATTGAAGCCTTGGAAAAAAGGCTTTATAGCGAGAAAACTCATGCAGGCTTCAATGCCCAAAAATACAATGGTGTTTTAAAATTAGAAGAAGATCCATTAACAATACAAAGGATATTAAGGGATGAATGGGAAAGAAATTTTAGTTGACACTAATATTCTATTATACCTACTGAAAGGAAATGACACTTTAGAGCAAATGCTTCAAGGTAAAGATCTTTATGTGTCATTCATAACGGAATTGGAACTAATCGGATTTAAAAACATCACTGCAAAAGAGGAGCAACTTATAACTGAATTACTGAATGATTGTTTCGTAATATCAATGAATAACGAAATCAAAGAAAAATACGTTTCAATAAGAAAAGAATATTTTTTGAAATTAGCCGATGCAGTGATTGCCGCCACATCTATAGCAACTGGTATTCCTTTAATTACATCAGACAAGCAATTCAAGACCGTAAATGAATTAAAATTGGTCACCTATGAATTATAGCAATCTATCTTATTTCAAATTATGATATACCTTTTGAACATCTTCATCCTGTTCAAGGTTGTCCACTAATTTCAAAACTTCCGTTGCATCTTCTTCGGAAAGTTCCAACGAATTGGAGGGAATCCATGTTAGTTCTGCTGTGATCACGTTGATCTTTTTCTCTTCCAAAGCCTTGCTCATATTGCCGAATTCATTGTAAGGCGTGCGGATAATAATATTGCCTTCGCTGTCTTCACCGATTTCTTCAAGACCGAAATCGATCAGTTCAAATTCGAGTTCGTCAATATTAAGATTGTCATTTTTAATTTTAAATTCTCCCATGTGGTTAAACATAAAAGAGACGCTTCCGCTGGTTCCGAGTGAACCGCTATTTTTATTAAAATGCATGCGCACATTGGCTACCGTTCGGGTTGGATTGTCTGTGGCAGTTTCTACCAACAGCGCAATTCCGTGTGGTGCATATCCTTCATAAATTTCTTCATGGTAATCAGTTTTATCTTTTCCCATTGCACGCTTAATGGCAGCATCCACACGGTCTTTGGGCATGTTTACTGCTTTCGCATTGATAATGCAGCGGCGCAAAGCAGCATTAGATTGAGGATCAGGACCGCCTTGTTTTACAGCAATATCTATTTCTTTTCCAATACGTGTAAATTGTTTGGCCATTTTGTCCCAACGGGCAAACATGGTTGCTTTTCTTACTTCAAATATTCTTCCCATAATTTCTTTTTTTCCGGCAAAATCTTTTCTGCTGTATTACTTTTTATGATTCGCAAAACTAAAATCTAAAATCCAAAAATCTTAAAAAAATACGTACATCAGTTGTCCATTTACAAATTTTAAGAATGTTTATGATCAAGTTACAAAAAAACCGCTTTGATGTCTTAGCAAAAACAAAAGTATTTCAATGACTTTCTGCTTTTATGTAAAACTAAAAATGTATTTTAGTCAAATTTCGTCATTACTTAATCACATTTATCCAAAAAAATTCTCCATGAAGAAATTATTCCTGCTCAGTTTTTTATTTATTTCGATAACACTGTTTGCACAAACAAACGTTGTGATTGTACCCAAGCCGGTATCATTGGAAATGCATTCAGGCAATTTTAATTTTAATGCTGCTACCACGATTATTGCAGAGAAAGGTACCGAACATGAAGCTAATATGCTGAATGTTTATTTACAAAAATTATATGGGTTCAAACTTCCGGTAAAAAGCAAAATTGGCAAAGGAAATTTTATTGTTTTTAAACTGCTGCCAGGGACTGAAAGAAAAGATGCTTACAATCTTAACGTAGGTTCTAATAACATTATTATCAGCAGTACGGGCAACGAAGGTTTGTTTTATGGAATGGAAACGCTGCTTCAGTTATTGCCTGAAACAAAGACTGAGACCGGGTCTATTCCACAACTTTCTATAAAAGATTATCCGAGGTTCAAATACCGCGGCATGCATCTGGATGTGGGCCGCCACTTTTTTCATGTTGATTTTGTAAAAAAATACATTGATTACCTCGCTTACTTTAAATACAATACTTTTCACTGGCATCTCACAGAAGACCAGGGTTGGCGAATTGAAATAAAAAGATATCCACGGCTTACTTCTGTCGGCGGTTATAGAAATGGAACCATCATCGGTCATTATCCCGGTACCGGAAATGACAGCATTCATTATGGCGGATTTTATACACAGGAACAAATCAAAGATGTGATCAAATATGCGCAGGAACGTTTTATTACTATTATTCCTGAAATTGAAATGCCGGGCCATGCCTCTGCTGCAATTGCCGCGTATCCTGAATTAAGCTGTTTCCCAAATGAATCGACCAAAATATCTCCTAAAACTCCATGGGCGGGAAGCCGTGATGGCAAACAGGTGCAACAAACGTGGGGCGTTTTTGATGATATTTTTTGTCCTTCAGAATATACTTTCAAATTTTTAGAAAATGTATTGGATGAAGTGATGGCTTTATTTCCATCAAAATACATTCATATCGGTGGCGATGAAGCGCCAAAAGGAAACTGGAAAAGATCAGAGTTTTGCCAGAAATTGATAAAAGAAAAGAACCTGAAAGATGAGCATGGACTGCAGAGTTATTTTATTCAACGTATTGAAAAGTATGTAAACAGCAAAGGAAGAAAAATTATTGGTTGGGATGAAATTCTGGAAGGTGGATTAGCGCCAAATGCAACCGTGATGAGCTGGCGCGGCGAAAAAGGAGGAATTGCTGCCGCTCAGCAAAATCATGATGTTATTATGACTCCCACTACTTATTGTTATTTTGATTATACGCAAACGAAAGACAAAGACAGTTTGACAATTGGTGGTTATTTGCCATTAGATACAGTATATGGTTATGAGCCCATTCCGAAAGAACTGGTTGCTTCTGAAGCGCATTTTGTATTGGGGGCGCAAGGAAACGTCTGGACAGAATACATGGCCAGTCGGCAAAAAGTGGAATACATGATCTTTCCACGCATGAGTGCTTTAAGCGAAGTACTTTGGTCACCAAAACAAGACAGGAATATGGATCGCTTCAATTCTGAGCTGCCTGATTTGTACAAACGCTATGAATTGTGGGGAGCGAGTTATTACCAAAAGAAATAACGCTTACTGAATTGATATCAAAAAGGGCGTTAAAACGTGAAACTGTTTTAATGCCCTTTTTTAATATTCGAAAATGTCAATTCAACAAACGAAGGAATAAGAAGTTTTTGTATTTTCATCAAATCCTCATTATGTGAGAATCAGCATTTATAATCACTTCAAATGTTCATCCAGTAATCTTTTCCATTCAGAATACAACTCATTGTACAGGTCAACATTTGTTGGTTCAAATTTATGAAGTGGCTTAAAATTCACATATGCCTGAGCGTTAGATTGATAAATTCCGGCGCCGATTCCAGCACCCAGCGCGGCGCCTACACTGCCGTCATTTTCGTATAACTCAACAGAAACACCAGTTGCATTTACAAATGATTGAATAAAAACATCACTCAAAAACAAATTGGCCCTGCCTGCACGAATAATGCTTGGATGTAAATTATTTTCACGCATAATGTCTAAACCATAGCGGAATGCAAAGGCAATCCCTTCCTGAACAGCGCGAAAAATTTGCGCTTTGGTATGTTTGTTTAAATCAATATTTTCAATCTGCGCGCCAATCATTTTATTCTCCAACATGCGTTCTGCGCCGTTTCCAAACGGCAACACAAACAATCCATCACTTCCCGGTTTTATTGTTGCAGCCAATTCATCCATTTGTTTATACGATAAATTTTCACCACAAACTTTCTTCGCCCAGCTATACATGATCGCCGCACCATTGATGCAAAGCAAAACGCCAACGCGTTTTTCATTGCTCGTATGATTTACATGAACGAAACTATTTACCCTTGAAAATTTATCAGCAAATAACTTATCTGTTACTGCATAAATAACACCGGAAGTGCCCGCATTCGCTGCAACTTCTCCTGGTTCAAGCACATTCAATGATAGGGCATTATTGGGCTGGTCACCGGCTTTATACGTAACCGGAATGTTTTCGGGAATACCTAACTGTTGTGCTACTTCAGGCGAAACTTTTCCATGTGATGAAAACAATTCCTGCACTTTTGGAATCAGCGAATGATCAAAACCAAAAGCGTTTATTACATCTTCTGAAATTTCATCTTTTTTAAAATCCCAAAAAATTCCTTCTGATAGTGCCGAAGAAGTTGTGGTAATTTTGGCAGTTAATTTCATGGCAATAAAGTCCCCCGGCAACATTATTTTATCAATCTGTTTATAAATTTCAGGGTCATTATTTTTTACCCATGCTAATTTCGATGCAGTAAAATTTCCGGGAGAATTTAAAAGACAGGAAGAACAGGTTTCTGCACTAATTTTATTAAAGGCCAATTCTCCTATTTCAACTGCACGACTATCACACCAGATGATCGCATCTCTTAAAACGTTTTGACTTTTATCTACAACTACCAATCCATGCATTTGGTAAGAAATACCAATGGCAGCAATTTTATTTGGGTCAAATTTATTTGTTGCAATTAATTTTTTAATCGCGCGAACTGTATGTTCCCACCACATCTCCGGAGATTGCTCAGCCCATCCGGACTGAAGGGAAGTAATCGGATTTTCAGTTTCCGGATATTGTGCGCTTGCAACAGATTTCTGCGTATTTGCATCTACAACAGAAACCTTTATAAAAGAAGTACCAAGATCAATTCCTAATAACAACATGATTGTTTTTTAAAAAAGTTACATTTTTTTTTGATCTAGCTGGTGAAGATGCCAACCAGGAAAACTGCACAAAAACCAAAGTGAAAAAATGGCCGGCAAACACACGCCGGCCAGTACGATAGTCGGTTTTTCAAGTTGAGCTCTTCCCTATATTATATCACTACTTTCACTCTCCACAAACTATTTATTTTAAACTCTTGCTTATGCCCAATTCCAATCCACGCAATTCGGCTAATCCTCTCAAACGGCCTATACCACTGTATCCGGGATAAGTTTTTTTATTTAAATCATCCAGCATCTGGTGTCCGTGATCGGGACGCATTGGAATAGAAACGTTTCTTTCTTTCATCATTAAAATAATTTCCTTCACTACTTCGTACATATCCACATCACCGGCGAGATGGTCTGCTTCAAAGAAATTTCCTTCTTCGTCGCGCTTCGTACTTCGCAGGTGTATGAAATGAATGTGATCAGAAAAACGCTGAATCATTTTTGGCAAATCGTTATCTGCTCTTACTCCAAATGAACCGGTGCAAAAGCACAAACCATTTGCCGGAGAAGGAACGGCCTCAATCATTTCCTGGGCATCTTTTTCTGTGCTCATAATTCTTGGCAATCCTAAAATCGGATACGGCGGATCATCAGGATGAATCGCCATTTTCAAACCAACCTCTTCAGCAACCGGCATAATTTCTTTCAGAAAATAAAACAAATGTTGCTTTAATTTTTTTGCGTCAATTCCTTCATAAGTTTTTAACGCAGCCAAAATCTCTTCTTCTGTAAACCGCTCTTCGCTTCCCGGCAATCCCAACAAAGTATTGCGGTAAAGAGTTTCTTTTTCTTCATTGGTCATTTGTTCAAAGCGCTGCCTGGCTTTTTCAATTTCTTCTTTGGTATAATCTTTTTCAGCTCCGGGTCTTTTTAATAAAAACAAATCGAACGCAATGAAAGCCGATTTTTCAAATCTTAATGCCTTACTTTTATCCGGCATTTCAAAAGAAATATCGGTGCGCATCCAGTCGAGAATCGGCATGAAATTATAGGTAACAACTTTCAATCCGCAGGCTGCAACATTGCGTAAACTTTCTTTATAATTCTCAATGTATTGCTGGTAATTTCCAGTGTGCTTTTTAATATCTTCATGCACCGGAAGGCTTTCAATTACGGTCCAACTCATGCCTGCATCTTCCACCAGTTTTTTTCTTTTATTGATTTCTTCTTTGCTCCATATTTCGCCTACCGGAATATGATGCAGGGCTGTTACAATTCCTGTACAGCCGGCCTGGCGTATGTGCCACAAACTCACAGGATCGTTTGGTCCATACCAGCGCATTAATTGTTCCATTAAATTCATATCTGCTTTGTTCAACTCTATTTTATTTTTTTTCAGTAAAAGGAGAAATAAAACGATTTTGTATTTCCCGTTATTGAATATTAAAGATTGCTTCCACTGGTTTTGCTGCCCCTAATTCTGTGCTTCTATCCGATGGCAAAGATTCACCGATACTAACTTTTATTTTGCCTGAATTTAATACACTTTGTCCCGCATTATTTACCAGTTTCATCATTTCAGGAGTGATCGTAAATTTTACTTTTTGATAAGCGCCGGGTGCAAGGTAAATACGTTTGAATCCTTTCAATGAATAGAAAGGAATATTTTCACCCGATGCGTGAGTCAGGTACAATTGAATCACATTGTCACTGGCGACTTTTCCGGTATTTGTAACGGTTACCTCTGCATTTATTGGTTGATTTTTTTTGATGTTGGTTTTGGATAGATGAAGACTTGTAAAAGTAAATTTGGTATAACTCAAACCAAAACCAAACGGATACAAAGCTTCTCCTTTGAAATAGCGATAGGTTCTGTTTTTCATTGAATAATCCTCAAATGGAGGGAGGTCTGAATCGCTTTTATAAAAAGTAACAGGCAATTTTCCGGAAGGACTATAATCGCCGAATAAAACGTCCGCAACTGCCGTTCCTGCTGCTTCGCCACCATACCAGGCATTAATGATTGCAGGAATATTTTCTTCTTCCCATGGAATGGCAATGGCGCTGCCGGTCATCATTACAAACACGACCGGTTTTCCGGTTGCTTTCAAAGCTTTTAAGAAATCTGTCTGAACAGTTGGCAAGGCTATGCTTGTTCGATCACCACCACTAAATCCTGGAACGTGCACTTTCATTTCTTCACCTTCCAAACGCGGCGAGATGCCACCAACATAAATGATCACATCAGCATCTTTAAGGCTATCAACTAATTTTGAAAAATCCTGCGGTTCTTCAGATACAAAATCGGTTGCTTTTGAATAAAAAACATCTGCATTTTTCAACTTGCTTTTTATTCCCTGCAAAACGGTTGTTACTACAGACGGATGACCATTATAATTTCCCAATTGAGTATTGGCATTATCAGCATTCGGTCCAAGTACCGCGATGTGTTTAATGTTTTTATTAAGTGGCAGTAAATTATTTATTTGTCCTGGCAAAGGCATATTTCGAAGCAAAACAATCGACTCTTTCGCCATCTTCAATGCAAGATCTTTATGCGGTTGGCTTTCCAAATTTGTAATTGGGATCTGCGCGTATTTTACCATACTCACCGGATCAAACATGCCAAGGCGAAAACGAATGGTAAACAATCTTTTTAAAGAAACATCAATATCCTTTTCAGTTAATTTTCCATCTTTTACTGCCTTTATCAATGTCTTGTAGGTATGGTTTCCACATTCTACATCGGTTCCATGCAACACGGCATCAGTAGCGGAACTTTCTGCATCCGGAAACATTTTATGGGTCTGGTAAAAATCATCTATTGCGCCACAATCAGATGTAACATAACCTTTGAAATTCCATTTGTTTCTGAGAATATTTACCATCAGTTTGTCGCTTCCACAACAAGGTTGCCCCTGGTAAGCATTGTAAGCACACATTACGCCTGCCACTTTTGCATTTACCACCAATTGTCTGAATGCAGGAAGATAAGTCGCCCAGAGATCATGATCACTTACATTGACATCAAACACATGCCGTTCAGATTCGGGGCCGCTGTGGATTGCATAATGTTTGGCACACGCGGCGGCTTTCAGGTATTTTGGGTCATTCCCCTGTAAGCCTTCTACAAATGCAGTTCCGATACTCGCTGTAAGAAATGGATCTTCGCCATATGTTTCCTGTCCGCGTCCCCACCTTGGATCGCGAAAAATATTGATGTTGGGTGTCCAATAAGTCAAGCCGGTATAACGGCTGTAATCTTTTTTCTTCAGGCTTTCACTGTGAATCGCCCTTCCTTCATCGGAAGTAAAATCGCCCATTTTTTTCATGGCGTCCACATCAAAAGTTGCTGCCATTCCGATTGCTTGTGGATATGAAGTGGTTGGATATTTGGTTCTTGCGACGCCATGCAAACATTCATTCCACCAATCGTAAGGCGGAATTCCCAAACGTGGAATAGCCGGAGTGGAATTCAGCATTTGATTTACTTTTTCTTCCAAGGTCAATCGGGAAACCAAATCATTCACTCTTGCAGCGGTTGATAATTTTGGATTTTCAAATGGGTAATCATGTTTATTTTGTGCACCCGCGGAAAAAGCAAGCGCGATAAAAAGTACCAGGTTTAGAATTTTTTTCTTCATCGCATATTTTTTTGATAAGTGATTAATTCCAACTAGCCGGCCACTCCCAGTGGAGAGAAGTAAACGAAAACAGAGATCACAATTCCAAGCACAATTAAAGACAGTATCACATCCCATTTATTCCAGCTTGCGCGGCTCGCTGCCCTGTCTGCAGCAACTGTGGTGGCAAATGTAAGGCCTCTTATTTTTTCTTCATCCGGCTTGGGTGTAAGCAAGCTTACAACTACCATCAACACTATTGAAAAGAGAAATAAATAAATACAGAAATAAAGAAAATTAATCGTAGCAAATGCATGAAGCGCGCCGGTGAGATCATTTTGAAATAACTCGAGCGTCAATTTCACAATACCAAGTATAAATCCTACGACCATTCCGGTAAGTGCTCCGGTTCCATTAATGCGTTTAAAGAAAACACCGAGTAAAAAGACAGCCGCAATCGGCGGGGCTAAATACGACTGCACACTTTGAAGATATTGGTACAAAGTACCGGATATCCGGCTCATCAGCGGTATCCATGCCATGCCGAGCAATACTACCACTCCTGTCGCAATTCTGCCAACTTTCACCAATTCCTTTCCATTTGCTTCCGGCTTTATTTTTTGATAAATATCCATGGTAAACAAAGTAGAACAAGCATTGTAAACTGAAGCGAGCGAGCTCATTAATGCCGCAAGCAAACCACCGGCAAGCAAACCTCTTAATCCTATCGGCATCAATGCTTTCACGAGGGTTGGGAAAGCTTCATCATTTACCTGTAAATCCAGTTTCCCCTGCTGGTGTAAAGCAGTCGCGATCAGCCCAGGAACGAGGAAAATGAAAAAGGGAAGTAACTTCAAATAAGCAGCAAATATGGTTCCTCTTCTCGCCTGTCTTTCATCGCGACCTGCAAGGCAACGTTGCACAATATGCTGATCGGTACACCAATACCAGATGCCTACAATAGGCGCCGCAAACGTGATCCCAAGCCACGGAAATTCCGGATCAGTTAAAGGACGAAACATGTTCAGTTTTTCCTTTGGAACAGAATTCATCAGCCCATGCCAGCCTCCTACTTTATCTAACCCGATAAACAATAAAAAAGTAGAACCCAGTAATAAAACAAAAGCCTGGATAGCTTCCGTGTACATAACGGTATGCAAGCCACCGAGGATTGTATAAATTCCGGTGATTACTACGAGAATAATAGCGCCTGTCCAAAAATCTACGCCCAGGAAAGAATTAAAAACCAGCGCTCCTGCAAAAATCGTCACTGAAGCTTTTGCAATTACATAACTTAATAATTGAATGATTGAAAGCAGCCGTCGTGATTTCGCATTAAAACGCCTTTCCAGAAACTCGGGCATTGTATAAACCTGGCTTCGCATATAAAATGGCACAAACACCCATCCCAATACGAGCACCACCCACGAATGCATTTCATAATGACCCATGACTAGGCCGGAAGTAGCTCCGGTACCCGCGAGGCCTACGATGTGCTCTGAGCCTACATTAGAAGCAAGAATTGACGCGCCAATAACCCACCAGCCGAGGTTCCGGTTTGCCAAAAAATAGTCAGACGGCGTTCCTCTTTTCTTTCTGATAGACCAAATAGAAACTGCCGCGATAATAAGCAGGTAAAGAACTACGAATAGGATATCAATCGTTCCGAGAAAATGCATTAGCCAAGATTTTAATGGTTAGTGATTATTTTTAAATATAACGATTGATGATATTTTCAAAATATTCCTGTTTCCCGCTTCTCACTTCGGGTTCTCCATTTTCGACAGCAAGATTTCTTAAGTCTTCTAAAGTTAGTGTTCCATCTTCAAAAGCTTTTCCTTTTCCTTTATCAAAAGAAGCGTAACGCTCTTCACGCA
>JBQCFI010000022.1:0-6629 GCA_051959325.1 Ginsengibacter sp.
ACCGGCAAACACATATCTGTAAACTACATGATGTCGAAGGATAGTGTAAAAAAACGCCTCGAAGGTGATAACGGAATGAGCTTTACAGAATTTACTTACCAGCTTGTTCAGGGATACGATTTTTACTGGTTGTATGAAAATAAAAATTGCAAATTTCAATTTGGTGGCAGCGATCAATGGGGAAATATCGTAACCGGAACAGAGCTCATTCGCCGAAAAACGGGTGGTGAAGCATTTGCTTTTACCTGTCCTTTATTAACCAAGTCTGATGGTAGTAAATTTGGCAAAAGCGAGAAAGGAAATATATGGCTGGACGCTACAAAAACTTCTCCTTATACTTTTTACCAGTTTTGGTTAAATACGGCCGATGCCGATGCAGAAAGATTTTTAAAAGTATTTACATTTTTATCTGAAAAAGAAATCAGCGATCTGGCAGAGCAACATAAGGGAAATGAGCATCAGCGCATACTTCAAAAGAAACTTGCAGAAGAGGTTACCACGTTTGTGCATTCAAAAAAAGATTATGAGTTTGCCGTAAAGGCTTCTTCTATTCTGTTTAATAATGATACGGCGGAAATCTTAAAAGAGCTGAATGAAGAACAACTATTGCAGGTGATGGAAGGTGTGCCGACCGTAGAGATTGAAAAGGAAAAATTAAACGATTTGGATTTGATAAGCTTATTAGCCGAAACAAAAATTTTTCCCAGCAAAGGCGAAGCGAAGAAAATGGTCGGTGGAGGAGGTGTGTTTATTAATAAAGAAAAAGTAACTTCTCCGGATGAAAAAATAGATGAAGGACAGCTTTTGAATGATAAATATTTACTGATACAAAAAGGGAAGAAGAATTATTATTTGTTGAAAGTGATTTAAATGGAGCCGTATTGATTCCTGGATTTTTCTTTATTTAACTTCAAAAAACGTTAAGTAAGGAATTAACTTAAAATTCTTAATCCTAACAACTCTTGTGATTTGACTTGTTTTTAGAAAATAGCAATCCATCTTATTTGTTGTTTTGCTGGGAATAAAAAAAATGGATCAGGATAATTTCTCAATGATCTGATCAGTATCACCCACTTCGCCCATCCGTGGGAAAATATATTTAAGGCTGCGGTCCTGAGCTTCAGGCACCGAATCGCTCATCGCATCTTTGGCAAAAGTAATATTGTATCCCAGCTCACTGGCTTGCCTCGCAGTGCCTTCCACACCGATGCTCGTAGAAATTCCGGCAAGTACAATTCCGGTAATGTCTCTTTTCTTCAGTTCTTCATCAAGTGGCGTTTCATAAAATGCGCCCCATGTATGTTTCGTTATAAAAATATCGCCTGGCTCTGTTTTTATTTCCGGAATAATATCGAGTGAATCTCCTTCAAAAAACGCTCTGTTTGTGGGTGGCGCATCTTTCCGGGATGTTGATGATTTCGAGTATGCTGGATTTACATTTACGACGATAACGGGCAAACCAGCTCGATGAAAAGCATCGACCAGTTTTACTACATTTTGTACAATTTTATTTACAACATCGGCAGGAGGAAGTTTCACAACCCCTTTTTGCAAATCGATTAAAACCAATGCCGTATTTTTATCAAGAGCGGTAATCATTTTTAAAAATTAATAATTTGATGGCATCTTCTGAATTAAAGAATTTAGCAGGAATGGAAAAACGAATTTAATAAAAATACCCAGCGATTTTTCAGAGAACCGGAAAGTTTTAATAAAAAAACTATCTTACTTAAGATTTCAAAGAAAGACTTAAATTCATAAACACTATTGCTCAACAATAATTGTTTTTCAAATGAATCTTACCATCGCATCTCAAAAAAGAGACGGATATCTTTTTATAGAATCAAAAGGCACGCTGGAAAATGTTGATGAATTATTAGCTCATTCACGCCTCATTTATGAAGAGATTCGTAAGCATGATTTTAAAAAAATACTGATCTATGAACCGGAGACAAGCCTTCCGCTTGATTTGATTCCGCATTTTAATCTTGTTAAAAGTTATACAGAGCAATACCCGCCTGATATCCGTGAACTTACGGTTGCGGTTGTCGTTGCTGATAATTATCAGGAAGTGGCTGCTACCTGGGAAACGATTTGCCAAAGCAGGGGCCTTCAATATTTTGTCTTTACTTCTTTGCAAGATGCGGTTAACTGTTTGGTTGAAGAATAAGTTTTAAAAAAATTTAAAGCACGTTATGCGAAACAATAATAAATCGATTGCTGCCATGCTGGCCTTTCTGTGTTTTATCAGCAGCCATGCTTTCTCACAAGAAACTTTCAACATCTGGCCTGGCGCCGCTCCGGGATCAGAGAACTGGAAACAGGAAGAACAAACGATAAAAAATACTCCTGTAGGAACAGTGGTGTTAAACGTGGTAACTCCTACATTAACCGCTTATCTTCCCGATAAAAGCAAGGCGACCGGAACCGCTGTGATCATCGCGCCCGGTGGCGCTTGTGTTGCACTCGCTATGAAATCAACTGATGAATTAGCAACAGGCCTGCGTGATAAAGGAATTGCCGCCTTTATACTTAAATACCGGCTCAAGGAAAAAAAAGAACAGGGAATACCGAAAGGCCTGAATGAAGATACTGCTTGTCAATATGGAATTGCTGATGCGAATCAAAGTATCAAATTGGTTCGCAGACATGCCTCCGAATGGGGCATTTCTAAAATCGGCATACTCGGTTTTTCAGCTGGCGGCATGATTGCAAGCGAAGCTGTGGTTCAGAGAGATACTACCGCCCGCCCGGATTTTGCGGCGCTTATTTATGGTGCTCCGTTTGCATCAATGCCGGTAATTCCATCAAGACTTCCGCCTATTTTTATGTGTTGGGCGCAGGATGATGAGATAGCCGCCTCTAGCATGGAACGGTTTTATAAAGCGTTGATATCGGCAGGTCATAAACCGGAAGTGCATATTTTCAATGCCGGCGGACACGCATTCGCGGCTAAAGAACAAGGCACTAGTAGCGATCACTGGGCAGATATTTTATACTACTGGATGCAGGCAGAAGGATTTGCGCGAAAAGAATAAAGTTGTTGACGGCAATAATGTTTTTATTCAGTGCCCATGCGGAACAGAAAATTTGTCTTACACACTGTCATTTTTTTGAAAATAAAAGACAAATTTTCTCATAGGATAAATTCAAGCGTGGATGGCATCCAACTTGCACACGTTTCTTCAAAAATTATTTATTAACCAAATTAAAAGGAGGTACATTATGAAACTCTTAAAAGGAAATTCAAACTTAATGAATCAGATGCCCCTGCTTTTTGATGACATCTTTAACAGGGATATTTTCAATTGGGGATTATCTAATTTTTCCAACACCAACACCACCATTCCAGCGGTAAATATTAAAGAAACACCTGAAAATTTCCAGGTGGAAGTTGCTGCTCCCGGAATGAGTAAAAAAGATTTTAAAATAGAATTGGATGGCAATATGCTCACCATTAGTTCTGAGAAAACCAATGAACGGGAAGATAACGAGAACGAGAAATATTCCCGTAAAGAGTTCAGTTATCAGTCATTTTATCGCACTTTCAATCTTTCAAAAGATGTGGTAGATGTTGATAAGATCCAGGCAAAATATGAAAACGGATTATTGCAGCTATTGATCCCCAAAAAAGAGGAAGCAAAGCAAAAACCACCAAGGCTGATTCAAATTTCTTAAGTTTAGTTTTTTTTCTAAGAAAAGAGTTGCACCAACTGCAACTCTTTTTTTATCGATATCAAGAGTGCTAGCAAAAGCCAAACTGTTACAAAGCTTTCTATGTTTTATTTTCCGTTCTTTATAACTTGCAAATAGTATATGATTTATATCATCATACAGTTTTTACGGCTGATCAGCATCGCGAGTTAAAAATTAGTACGGTTATTGAAGGGTTTACCGGTTTAACAAAATCATTATTTTTTTAATTCAGTAATAAAAAAAGTTTTTGAAAATGGAACAAGTAAGAGCAACAGCAGAAGGAGCAATTCCTATCCAGGCAAAAGAAGTGAAAGCATTTGGCACGCAGGCAGCAGATGCGCTTTTAGAACAATTAAACATCGAGCGAAGAAACCTTACAGCTCAGGATGTAGAAATTGAAATATTATTTTGTGGGGTTTGCCATTCCGATCTTCATACTGCCCGAAATGAATGGCATAGCACTGTTTATCCATGTGTGCCGGGTCATGAGATCGTTGGGAGAGTTGTTAATATTGGTGATGAGGTTATAAAGTTTAAAGTCGGCGATCTGGCAGCAGTAGGTTGTATGGTTGATAGTTGCCGGCACTGCGATTATTGTAAAGAAGGCCTGGAACAATATTGCGAAGAAGGAAATACCGGGACTTATAATTCTCCTGACAAACACCTGGGCACCCGTACTTATGGCGGCTATTCGGAAAGTATTGTGGTAGATGAAGATTTTGTTTTGCGGGTGCCAGAAAATCTGGACCCGGCAGCTACAGCGCCATTACTTTGTGCGGGCATTACAACCTATTCGCCTTTGCGACATTGGAATGTGGGCGCCGGTCAAAAGGTAGGAGTGGTTGGTATTGGTGGTTTGGGACACATGGCTGTGAAACTTGCGAAGGCAATGGGTGCTGAGGTGATTGTTTTCACCACTTCGCCTTCAAAAGTTGAAGATGCAAAACGCCTGGGCGCTGATGATGTGGTGCTTTCAAAAGATAAACAACAAATGACTCGTTATGCCGGCAAACTTCATTTTATACTGGACGCGGTTTCCGCACAGCACGACATAAACGTTTATTTAAACCAGTTAAGGGTAGATGGTTCGCTTGTATTGGTTGGCGCTCCTGAAAATCCACTTCCGGTTGCTGCATTTAGTCTCATTCCTTACCGAAGAAGTTTTGCGGGTTCAATGATTGGTGGCATTGCTGAAACGCAGGAGATGCTTGATTTTTGTGGCAAGCACAATATTGTCGCAGATATTGAAATGATAAAGATTCAACAGATCAATGAAGCCTATGAACGTTTGCTGAAAGGCGATGTGAAATACCGCTTTGTTATTGATATGGCCTCATTGAAGAAATGAAGATAAGGGTTTAGGCACAAAAGATAAAATGAACAAAGCCGATGAAATATTGCTTAATAATAACATTGATCCTGTTAACTTCATGTAATATTTTCGCTCAAAAAAGCAGGCTGATGATTCGTATATCAGAAATAGAAATTGATTCGAATTTTCTCGAAGAGTACAAATCAATCCTCAAAGAAGAATCACGTGCATCTATGGACTTAGAACCTGGCGTTATTTCTATTTACCCGATGTACCAAAAGGAGAATCCAACGCAGGTAAGGATTCTCGAAATATATGCCGATAGAAAAGCATACGAGTCACATTTAAAAACACCGCATTTTCAAAAATATAAAACCACCACTCTAAAAATGGTGAAATCATTAAAACTGATCGATATGGAGGCAATAGATGAACAGACTATGCCTGAAATATTTCGCAAGCTAAAGGATTAGGGGTAGGTGTAGTAGGATCGCTTGGGCATTCCAGATGAATAAATTAACCCTTCTCGTTCAGTAAACAAATAGATATCACGCTTTTATTACCTGATTTTGAAGAATGTAAAATGACTGTTTTATTACTCAAATAAGCCGACATTGGCATAATTCTTCCGCTATAACATGATGCGTTTTCTGTCACAAAACAAAACGCCATTTTATGAAAAAGATGATCATAATTTTCCTCTTGTCTTTTGGAGCTTATGCAACAGCAGCAGCACAAACTACTTCTGCTCAGCCGAGCGCATCCGTTTCAAAACAGAAGAACAAGGCCAATAAAGAAGCGATTGCTGCCCAAAAGAAAACTGATAAACAGGCTAAAGCTGTAGCAAAAAAACAGGCAAAGGAAGAGGCAAAAGCAAATAAGGCATCTGCCACTCAACCTTCTTCAGAGGTTCAAACCACCACTACGCCTGCTAGTGCATCTGTTGCAAAAGTGAAAAGACAGACCACAGTTGTAAATCGCACCAATACCGCTCATCCGGCTGATAAAGCGATCGGCACCGACGCAAAAGGAAGAACCATTTACCAGGGACCAAAAGGAGGAAAATATTATATTGATAAAAATGGTAACAAAGAATATGTAAAATAGGATTGCATTTTTTTCGATAATCACCGTCGGTTCAGGCTTCATTATTTCTTTCGGTTTCCTATCTTTACTTCATGCAATGGAAAACCATCTTGCTTATTCTGTCTATTTTCACTTCTTTAAATTCTTTTTGTCAGAATGCCGATGTGTTTCAACCCGATTCAATAAAAAAAGAAATTGATGCGGTTCAGATCCATGCTTCTTTGAACGTTGACGGATTGCTCAATGAGCCACAGTGGAAGCTGGCAAAGCCTTCGCCTCGCTTTGTAGAGATCGAACCGGTGCAGGGAAATCGTCCCCGCGAGGAAACAGATGTAAAAGTTTTATACAATCGGCAGTATTTATACTTCGGCATTTTTGCCCATGATTCTCTTGGAAAAAAAGCCATTCGTTCTACCGATTTTTTACGCGATTTTGATGAAAAAAGCCGCGATTTGGTGGGCATCGCGCTGGATTGTTTTAATGACCAGAGAAACGCTATGGCTTTTGTAACCGATCCCTATGGCGTGCAGCGCGA
>JBQCFI010000023.1:0-8771 GCA_051959325.1 Ginsengibacter sp.
GCCTGTTTGCCGAAAAACCGCTGTGGTTTGAAGGCTAAATTTGTCAGTCGGTTTCCACTCATTTTGCAGGTACCACGTTTTCAAATAATAACTGGCGAGTCCGCCTTTTTCTCCATTGAAATCACTGGAAATAATACCAATTATCCCCTTGTTGTGATTATCAGGCATCGGCAGCCCCAGCGGAACAGTAGGACTATTAAAAAATGTTCCGTATCCCATCGGTGTGTTATAGTACCTGAACCCAAAAGTTGTTTTAGAATTTTGGCTATAGTAACTCACGGTAGTATTCAATGATTTTGCGTTATCAACATAAGAATTGGAATAATTCGGATCTCTTCCGGTAAATTTTGGACCATCTGTATTGTAAAGCGTTCCCGCCACAGCAAACTCCAGGTTTCGTTTTCTTAATCCCATGCTCAATTTTTGAAAACGCGTATTAAAGCTTCCGTAGCCCACTTCAGCTTCCACGCCATCGATGTCAGCCCCTTTTTTAGTGATGATATTGATGACGCCACCAAAAGCGTTTGCACCATACAATGCAGATGCAGGTCCCCAGATAATTTCTATTCGTTCCACGTTATGAAGACTGTAAGCAGGGCCGGCCATATCATTGGTTCCGAGAATATTGTTTTCCACTATTCCGTCAATCATTAACAACGCACGAAGATTCTCAGCACCATACATTCCGCGGAAATAAATCAATGTGGGGGCATAGCCATTGATATGGATGAGGTCAATTCCGGGAATATCACGAAGCGCATCTTCCAGTTGCTCATAGCCCCTGTCTTTAATTTGCTGAGCAGTGATAACCGTAATGGTAGAAGGAGCTTCCGCAGCAGTTTGAAGATAACCCGACGCGGTTACCACTTTTATATTCATCAATTGTTCCAGTGAAAGTTGCAGCAGCGTATCCATCGAAGTGGAATCCTTTTGTGCCAGTAAAAATAACGGTGAAGATAAAATCAACAAAAGAACAAAAACCTTATTTTTCATACGACGTGATAACTTGATAAAGGCGGAAAAAAGGTTGAAGTTAAATTAAAAGCGGAATATTGTTAAATTATTATCTCAAATGCCCGGGCTTTCATGTGTTTGTGCCAATGAGACTCTTCCGGTATGTAGGCTATTGGCTGCATCATCCGCGACCCAAAAATTATATAGCCTTCTTCATTTACATTAGCAGAAGCAACGTGCACAGGTGCAATGTATGTGAGGTAAAACTAATGACCAGGTCAGCAGATGGCGACAGTAAACGCATCTTTAATATCATTTTGCTGTTTGTTCAATAAAAAATAATCGTGATTCAAAGATGATATAAAACAGCGCATGAGAATATAAAACAGCCTCCCGGCTGCTTGCTATAAAAACACCGGACAAGGGCATCGCTATCCCTGCGACCTCCCTGCCTCGTACCTGTAAGCAACGAACTGCTTTACCTCTGCGATAATTAACGCACAGATAACGCACCGGGACAGGCGCAGGTAATAGGCGTTCAGGTAGAAGATATATAGAAAAGGGATACTAAGCAAATGGGACGACTATTGCTGGAATATCAGACCTGTTTTTAAATTGCAGTATCGGAAATGGGGTGTTTGATCGCAGCGCTATCGGTAAAAAGCGAACAATATGGGCCACTTTACTTCGAATAAGCTGTCTCACTCCTGGAAATTTTACTAAAAATAACGCTTTTGTTGGTCGTTTTGCGCAAATAGCAGAGATTTATAAATATTAATCTCCCGGAATGTTTATGGAAAAATCAAAAAAATTGTCTTCGCTGAAGGCGAAATTCTTATTTGTACTCATCTTATTTGTTGCTACCAAAAGTAGCTTTTCACAGCAAAACGATATTAGTCAGCACTTATTGAATGGCGGATGGAACGCCCACTGGATCAGTTGCCCGGGCGTCGCTGAAAAAGCGTATGGTGTATATCATTTCCGTAAAACCCTTGATTTGGCAAAAGTGCCTTCCAGGTTTATTATTCATGTATCGGCTGATAACCGCTACCAGCTTTTTGTAAATGGAACGCTGGTTGGAAGAGGGCCGGCACGCAGCAGCAGGTATAATTGGAATTTCGGCACTTATGATATTGCACCGTATCTGAAGAATGGGAAAAACATTATTGCTGCATTGGTGTGGAACATGGCAGAATTTGCACCTGTTGCACAAATATCACAGCAGACAGGTTTTTTATTGCAGGGTGATTCTACAAGTGAAGAGGTGCTTAATACAAATACCAGTTGGAAAGTCCTGCATGATACTGCTTATCTGCCTTGCGCTACGAATATGGGCGCGGTTTTGCACAGTTATGTTGTCGTTGGGCCGGGAGATGAAGTTCATGCAAAAGATTATCCATGGGGCTGGGAAAACCTGGATTATAATGACAGCGATTGGCAAGCTGCTAAAATTTTATATACGCCAGTTGTGATGTCAGGATTTGGTTCGGATAATATCTGGACATTGGCGCCGCGAACGATTCCACAGATGGAAGAAAAGATGCAGCGGATGAGCTCCGTTAGAAGGGTGGAAGGAATCAATATAAATCCCGATTTTTTAAAAGGGAGTGCTCCTTTAAAAATTCCTGCTCATTCACACCAAAAGATCTTGATAGACCAATCTTTTGAAACGGTTGGTTACCCGGTTTTAAAAGTGAGTGGTGGGAAAAATTCAATGGTAAAACTGACCTATGCAGAAGCATTATATGACAAAAATGGTCAGAAAGGAAACCGCAATGAAATAGAAGGCAAAACGATCACAGGTTTGTTTGATATTTTTTATCCGGATGGCGAAAAGAGTAGAAGTTTCAGTCCACTATGGATCCGCACCTGGCGCTATCTGCAGATTGATGTTGAAACCGGAGATGAACCGCTGGTGATGGAGGATATTTACGGAATAACAAGTGGCTATCCGTTTGTTCAAAAAGCTACTTTTTCTTCCAGTGATTCTTCTTTAAAAGACATTTGGAAAGTAGGCTGGCGCACCGCCAGGCTGTGTGCCGGGGAAACTTATTTTGATTGCCCGTATTATGAGCAATTGCAGTATGAAGGCGACACACGGATCCAATCGCTTATTTCTTTGTACAATACCGGCGACGACAGACTGATGCGCAAAGCGATCAATGATTTTTATATTTCAAGAGTGCCGGACGCCCTTACGCAGGGACGTTTTCCAAGCGGCCGTTTGCAGGTCATACCGCCGTTTTCCCTTTATTGGGTTTCCATGCTTTATGATTATTGGATGCACCGGCAGGATGATGCTTTTTTACAAAAATATTTAGATGCTGCAAATCTTGTTTTGAAATGGTATGAGCAACATATTGACCGGGCTTTCCAGATGCTTGGGCCGATGGATTGGTGGAATTTTGTAGATTGGAACGATGCCTTTCCCGGAGGAACACCGGATGGAGCAAATGACGGACACTCGGCTGTAATCACGTTACAATATGCTTATACTTTGCGGCAGGCATCACAATTGTTTGATTATTTCGGCAGAAAAGAGAACAGTGCACATTATTTAAAATTAGCAAATTCAATTGCTGAAAATACAAGACTTCATTGTTTTGATAAAACAAAAATGGAGATGGCCAATACGCCTTTGAAAAATACATTTAGTCAGCATGCAGGGATTATGGCAATTTTAGCTGATGCGGTTCCGGCAAATGAACAAAAGCAGGTTTTGAAAAATATTTTATCGGATACGAGCTTAAGCCAGGCAACTTTTTATTACCGCTTTTACCTGACCCGTGCGATGGTAAAAGCCGGCCTGGGAGATTTGTATTATTCACAACTAACACCGTGGCGCGACATGCTCAAAAACGGCCTTACAACTTTTGCCGAAAAGCCAGATCCCACACGTTCTGATTGCCACGCCTGGTCTGCAAGCCCTGAATATGATTTCCTTGCAACGATTTGTGGTATCATGCCGGATGCTCCGGGATTTAGAAAAGTAAAGGTCGAACCGGCGCTGGGAGAATTGACTGAAGTGAAAGGTTCCATGCCGGTGCCGGATGGCATGGTAACGGTGATGCTTACACGAAAAGGGAAAAATGGAATAACAGGAGAGATTTCACTTCCTGAAAATGTAAGCGGGATATTTATATGGCAGGGAAAAGAGATTGTTTTGCATGGCGGGAAGCAAAAAGTGGATATTGGGAAATAGGGGGAATAAGAAAAATTAGAAACAGGAATCACGCGTATTTGTTCATTCGCTGTCGATTAGAGTAAGTGTTTTTGTTAAATAAAAAAAACATGCATTTTTTGAGCAGAAAAATAAGCATTAATTTTATTATGAGTCTGGGGAAAGTAGGGGAAAGAAGGCCATCGTTTTCCTTAAAATCATTTGTGTACGAAATAATTTCGTTCTTCAAATATGAGCCTACAACGGCGCAAATTTTGTGGTATAAAAAAACTAAAATCAAAAGAAAGGAAAAATGTAATCAACTGGTTTGAAATTTATACTTCCGATTTTGATCGTGCAAAAAAGTTTTATTCACAAGTATTTCAATGTGAATTAACCGATCTTCCAATGGGAAGCGAAAATCATCCTGACATGAAATACGCTACTTTTCCGGGAGATTCGCTTGGGTCAGATGTTAGCGGAGCTTTGGTGAAGATGGATGCAGCAAAACCGGGTATTGGCGGCACTTTAATCTATTTTGTCACAGAAGAAATTGAGCCGGAGTTAGGCCGTGTGGAAGCTGCGGGAGGTAAGATCATCCGTTCAAAGCAGAATATAGGAGAGTATGGCTATATTGCTTTGGTAGAAGATACAGAAGGAAATATGATCGGTCTTCATTCCATGAAGTAATATTGAATAACCAGCGGCAGAACATGGTTAAAAATTTTTAGGAGATTTTCTATGACCCTTTTGATTTTTTTACAATATCCTTTATGATTTTTACTGCATGTTCTCTTGAATTTTCAATGAAAAGCCTGTGTGTATTCATACCGCCGCAAATAACGCCGGCGAGATAGATTCCTTTTACATTCGTTTGATAATTGTTTTCGTTATAATCCGGTTTGCAAACATCATCTTCAGAAATTTTAATTCCTGCCTTGCGCAGAAATTGAAGATTCGGCTGGTAACCGGTCATGGCAATAACCCAATCATTTGGAATCGTAATAGTGCCTTCCGGTGTTTTTATGTCCACTTCATCTTCTCTTATTTCTTTTAATTCAGAATTAAAATAAGCTTTTATAGAACCTTCTTTTATGCGGTTGTCGATGTCCGGTTTGACCCAATATTTTACCCGCTCGCTTATTTTATCGCCACGAATTACCATCGTTACTTTCGCTCCTTTGCGCCAGGTTTCCAACGCCGCGTCAATAGCAGAATTGGCAGCGCCGACAACCACTACATTTTGAAACGCATAATAATGCGGATCATCATAATAGTGTTTGACTTTTGGCAGATCTTCACCTTTTACATTCAGCAAGTAGGGAATGTCATAAAAGCCTGTAGAAATAATAATATTCGCTGTTTTGTATTCAGACTTTGAAGTTGTTACTTTGAAATTTTTACCGAATCTTTTTACTTCAGCTACTTCTTCAAACAAATGGATTTTCAAATCAAATGAAGTCACGATTCGCCGGTAATATTCCAACGCTTCACTTCGGGTAGGTTTATTATTATTACTTACAAATGGTACGCCGCCTATTTCCAGCCGTTCACTTGTACTGAAGAAAGTCATGTTTACCGGGTAATTGTACAATGAGTTTACCAATACGCCTTTTTCAATGATCAGATATTTTAATCCCGCTTTTTTTGCCTGGATGCCGCAGGCAAGGCCAATTGGGCCGCCTCCGATAATAATTACATCATAAATATTTTCTGCTTTCATGGAAACGAAGTTATTGTAGCTTACTTAAATTGTTTACAATTTTTGGAATGATGTGATGAAGTGAAATCCGTCAAACCTTGATAGAATCGTTTAGAGTATGCTAATGTGTGAAATATAAAATCGATTGGTATTATTTTTGCCCTTTAATCTGTCCTATTATGAGATACTTATTTATTTTATTGATTAGCTGCTTTTCACTTCATTCATTTTCACAAAGTGTCGATACGGTTTCACAAAATAAGGTAATTGTTTTTAAGGATTACCGGTTGGATATTCTCGCAAGGAAAGAAGCGGAAATCAATACAGCTATTTTAAAGAAACAGGCACGGTCAGCACAAGGCTACAGGTTAATGGTATTGAATACGAGCGATAAAGATTATGCATTTAAAGTGCGGGCCGAGCTTCTGCAAAAATTCCCTGAACAGAAGCCATATATGTGGTATGCGAATCCTTATATACGCATCAAATTTGGAAATTTCAGAACAAAAGAAGAAGCGGATGTTTATAAAAAGCAAATTTCTAAAATGCTGGGTGGTGCTAACATTTATTACCTCCCCGAAACAATTGAAGTAGATCCCGGAAAAGACTTTGATCCGGATAGTATGAGATAAACATTCAGCGGGTTTAAAGACTTTCAGCAAACAAACAAATAATAGGAATTCATATTTGCTAACTACTATAAGTTCGCAATATCTCCTGCTAATAAAGCAACAGTAGCTTCCGCAACTTTCGCCTGGTATAAGGCATTGTACAAGCGGTTTTTTGCATCGTTATAGCTGATCTGTATTTGTCGTAATTCCACAGAGGTAATGTTTAATTTTTTATATCGTTCTGTTGCGATCACAATATTTTCTGTCGCCAGAACAAGATTGTTTTTTTCCAGTTCAATTGCTTTTAAAGCGTTATTGTAATTGATATATGCATTGGTCAAAGAAGTTTGAATATCATTCTTCGTTTGCGTGATGGTAAGTTGTTGATTTTTGATCTGAATATCACTGATAGCCAGTTGTTTTTTTACAAGGATCCCATTAAACAATGGAACCGAAATTCCAACCGAGCCCGAAGGGCCATATGTTTGATTCAGTAAGGTAAAACCGGCACCATTCCTGTTTCTGGCAAAATTATAGAAGCCGGCAAGTTCAACCGAGGGAAGCCTTGCAGCATTCACTTCCTTTTTTTCCTGGGCCAATACAACAAGCTGGCTATTGGCAAGAAGTACGTCCGGGTTTTGCTTGTTAATTTTATTTTCTACATCCGAATAGGCAGGCAAAGGAACGACGATTATGGTATCAATTACCACGAAAGATGTATCCGGATTTTTGCCCAGCAGATTGTTCAAGGAAGATTTTGCAATGGCAATAGAATTTTGCAATGACAGAAGATTAGACCGTTGTTCATTCAGATCAACCTGGGCTTCCAATACTTCATATTTTGCTCCCGTTCCAATCTCAAAGCGGCGCTGGGCAAGGTTATAACGATCAGTATACAAACTGATTTGTTCGAGCGTTGCTTTTTTTTGTTCGTTTAATGTGACGATATTATAGTAAGAGGTTATTACATTAAAAACGGTTTCATTCAGATTTTTCCTGAAAGTATATTCGCCGGCTCTTTCTAATTCTTCTAATCTTTTCTTTGTAGCAAACATTTTAAAACCATCAAATACAGTCCAGTTGACGGCGATGCCAGCATTTAAATTCTGAGTAGTGTTTCCGTTTTTATGAGTAACGGTTCCGTTGCTTAAGTTTTGCTGCAGGTTATTTACACCAATTGTTTTTGAAGCTGTAGCATTTATACGCGGTATTGCGCCTGCATTCGCCCAGTTGTTATTTATAGATCCGATTTCAATTTCATTCCTGCTGATGATGATCCCATAATTATTTTCAATAGCAATTTTTACAGCATCCTGTGCGGTGAGCAAAGTGTCCTGAGCGAAAAGAGCCGTATTAAAAAACAATATTGAACAAAAAGAAAAGAAGAAATTTTTATACAAGCGCTTCATTCATTGGTTGTTTTTTGCGTGAAAGAAAGGCATACATTGCCGGTACAACGTACAATGTAAGAATCAATGAAAATAATATTCCACCTACAATTACAATTCGTAATGGAACACGACTGGTAGAGGCGTCGCCTATTGAAAGCGCCAAAGGTAAGGCCCCAAGAGCCATGGCGAGACTGGTCATTAAAATAGGTCGGAGACGCAGATAAGCAGATTCCACAACGGCATCAATTTTTTTCATGCCCGCATCTCTTTTTTGATTGGCAAATTCAACAATTAAAATCCCATTTTTGGTCACCAAACCTATCAACATGATCATTCCTATCTGGGAGAAGATATTAAATGTTTGGCCAAAGATCCAAAGAGAAAGTAACGCTCCTGCAAGCGCCAGGGGCACGGTAATCATAATAATAAACGGATCAATGAAACTTTCGAATTGCGCCGCAAGTACGAGGTAAATTAATATAAGTGCCAGCACGAATGCAAACACCGTATTGCCTGAACTTTCGGAATAATCCCTGGAAGTGCCGCTGAGTGCAGTGGTGAAAGAATCATCCAATAGTTTATTTGCTATCCGTTGCATTTCTTTGATGCCGTCGCCCACCGTATGTCCTGCAGTAAGGCCGGCAGAAATGGTAGCTGATTTATACCGGTTAAAATGATAAATAGTTGGTGGTGCAGACGCTTCCGCGGTAGATACTAAATTATCAAGTCCGATGTTTTCACCGCGGCTGTTTTTCACCATAATTTTACTCAGGTCATTTGGATCGTCTCTGTCGCTGCGATCTACTTGTCCGAGCACTTCATATTGTTTGCCTGATTTCAAAAAATATCCCAATCTTCTGTCACTGTAAGCAAGTTCCAATGCCTGGTTAATATCATCAACGCTGACACCCAACTCACTGGCCCGAAGGCGATCAATATTTACACGAAGCTCA
>JBQCFI010000024.1:0-4365 GCA_051959325.1 Ginsengibacter sp.
AGTCCAGATTGCTTTTGGAGATAAAAAAGAAAAGCATACCCTCCTCTCAGAAAAAAACCACTTTGCCAAAGCAAACACACCGGCAAAAAAATTCGTAAAAGAAATCCGCGATAGCGAAACAGACAAAAATGTTGGCGACACTATTGGAGTTGACATATTTGCCGAAGGCGACAAAATATCTGTTGTTGGCACCACCAAAGGAAAAGGTTTCCAGGGTGTTGTAAAACGTCATGGCTTTCATGGTGTTGGTGAGCAATCTCACGGACAGCATGACAGGCAGCGGGCTCCGGGATCTGTTGGAGGTTCTTCTTATCCATCAAGGGTATTTAAAGGAATGCGTATGGCAGGCAGGATGGGAAATGATAAGGTGCAGATGAAAGGTCTTAAAGTGGTAAAGATTTTCCCCGAAAAAAATTATTTATTAATCAGTGGTTCGGTTCCCGGACACAACGGTTCAATCGTTTTAATCCAGAAATAATATGCAAGTAGATATAATCAATATAGAAGGACAAAAAACTGGCAGAACTATTGACCTGCCGGAAGAAATCTTTGGTGCAGAACCAAACAGCCACGTGATCTGGCTTGCTGTTAAACAATATCTTGCTGCGCAGCGCCAGGGAACCAGTAAGGTGAAAACTCGTGCGGAAGTTCATGGTTCATCTAAAAAACTACACAAACAAAAAGGAACCGGCGGTGCACGTAAGGGAAACTTGCGTAACCCATTGTACAAAGGTGGTGGTACTGTGTTCGGACCTAAACCGCATGGTTATGACATCAAAGTGAACCGCAAAGTAAAAGATCTGGCTAAAATCAGCGCATTGAGTGCAAAAGCAAAAGACAATAAAATAATTGTGGTGGAAGATGCTTCTTTGGAAATGGAAAAGCCCGCTACGAAACAATTTCATAAAATGTTTCTTACCATAAACCCTGAAAGCAGGAAATCCCTTTTTGTTATGCCTGATTATAACGAAATCGTTTATAAGAGTTTCCGTAATGTGCCTTCCATCTGTGGTACATTATTAAGCGACATTAATACATATGATATTGTAAACGCGGATTCAGTAGTATTTACCGAAAGCGCAGCAAAAATATTTGTAGAAGAAATTAAAGAAGAAAAAGAAGAAGCGGAAGCTTAGGAATGGGTTCAGCAAACGAACAAATAATTAAAATTTTCAAATTAGAATAATGAAATCATCAGATGTTTTAATAAAGCCGGTACTTTCAGAAAAGGTGAATCGCTTGTCCGAAAAATACAACCGATACACGTTTATCGTAAACAGGAAGGCAAATAAACTTGAGATAAAAAAGGCTGTGGAAGAGTTTTACGGTGTTGGTGTGGAAGAGGTGAACACCTTGACAATGCCTTCTAAAGTAAAACAGCGCAACACAAAAGCCGGTTTGCTTACAGGCCGCAAACCTGCCAAAAAGAAAGCAATTGTAACGGTGTCTGAAGGTGATACAATTGATTTATATGGCAATGTATAGAAAGTATCAGGAAAGAATTAAGAATTATTAATTATAAAAAGGTTGAGGTTTTAAAAAAACCGAAAACCGAAAATCGAAAATCATGGCTTTAAGAAAATACAAACCGACTACCGCAGGAACCCGCTGGAGAATTGGCAATGCCTATTCTGAAGTAACGACAAACGTTCCTGAAAAAAGCCTGGTAGAAATGGTACATCATACAGCAGGTCGCAATGCTCAAGGTCGCAGAAGCATGCGTTATCTCGGTGGTGGGCACAAAAAAATGTATCGTATTGTTGATTTTAAAAGAAATAAAAAAGACATTCCGGCAACCGTAAAAACAATTGAATACGATCCAAACCGCAGTGCTTTTATCGCTTTGATCCATTTTGTTGATGGTGAAAAAAGATACGTCCTTGCTCCACAGGGTTTGCAGGTAGGCGCTACTATTATAAGCGGCGATGCAGTAGCTCCGGAACTCGGAAATGCATTGCAGTTGAAAAATATGCCTTTGGGAACTGTAGTTCATAATATTGAAATGCAACCCGGACAAGGTGGAAAACTGGCAAGAAGCGCAGGATCTTCGGCTCAATTGGCAAACAAAGAAGATAAGTATGCTGTGTTAAAAATGCCAAGCGGTGAGTTGAGAAAGATCTTAATCAATTGTTATGCAACAGTTGGTGTGGTGTCCAACAGCGATCACAGCCTTGAAAGCAAAGGCAAGGCTGGCAGAAACAGGTGGAAAGGAATCAGGCCAAGAACAAGAGGTGTAGCCATGAACCCGGTTGACCATCCAATGGGTGGAGGTGAAGGAAAGGCATCTGGTGGACATCCACGCAGCAGAACGAATAAATATGCGAAAGGTGAAATTACCCGCACACGTGGAAAAGGTTCTGATAAGCTGATTATCCAGAGGAGAAACGGGAAGAAATTGCCGAATAAATAGAAGTTAGTAAGCGGACATCAAAAACAAACATTAAAACCGAACATAAAAAATGGCTCGTTCAATTAAAAAAGGTCCTTATGTAGAAGCTAAGCTGGAAGATAAAGTGCTTGGCATCAACGAAGGAAAATCAAAAAAAGGTGTTATCAAAACATGGTCGCGCAGGTCAACAATCACGCCCGACTTTGTAGGCCACACTTTTGCTGTGCACAACGGTAATAAATTTATTCCCGTTTATGTTACTGAATTTATGGTAGGTCATAAATTAGGTGAATTTGCACCAACAAGAAATTTCAAAGGACACTCAAGTAAAAAGATTGCTTAATACAAGTAGTAAGAAACAGGTAGTAAGTAGAAATTAAAATAAATATGGAAGCAGTAGCAAAACTTAATAATTATCCAACATCTCCACGCAAAATGCGTTTGCTGGCCGATTTGATTCGCGGCATGGAAGTAGAAAAGGCTTTGGGAATTTTACAATTTAATCCCAAACATCCTGCTGTACCGATGTATAAATTATTAAAGAGTGCCATTAATAACTGGGAGCAGAAAAATGCCGATGAAAAAGTAGAAGATGCAGGCCTGGTTGTAAAAACCATTATGGTAGATGGCGGCAGAGTCATCAAAAGAATGCGTCCTGCTCCTCAAGGCCGTGGGTACCGGGTTCGTAAACGCAGTAACCACGTTACTATTGTTGTGGATAGTAAAAACAGTAATACGATTCCCGGAATTAAGAAGCAGAAAGCAAAAGCTGAAGTTGCTCCCGTAGAAGAGCAAGCTCCTGTAGCAAAAAAAGAAGCAACTAAAAAGCCGGTAGCAAAAAAGGCAGCACCTAAAAAAGAAACTGTGAAGAAGGAAGCAACAGCTAAAAAAGCAAAACCTTCAGCAGAAAAAGCTGAAAAGGCATCAAAAGACAAAAACACAAATAAATAAAAACCGAATAATGGGTCAAAAAGTAAATCCGATTGGGAACAGGCTGGGAATCATCCGCGGATGGGACAGTAACTGGTTTGCAAATCCAAAAGATTATGGTAAAAAATTGATTGAAGACGACAGGATCAGAACCTACCTGAATGCCCGTATCAACAAAGGTGGCATTTCGAAAATTGTAATAGAACGCACGCTGAATAAATTGATCGTTACGATCCACACTTCGAAGCCAGGTATTATCATCGGAAAGGGTGGTGGTGAAGTAGATCGCATCAAAGAAGAACTGAAAAAACTGACCGGAAAAGAAGATGTTCAGATCAATATTCTTGAAATACGCCGTCCTGAACTGGATGCAGCAATTGTAGCAGACACCATTGCGAAGCAAATTGAAAACCGTATTAATTATAAAAGAGCGATTAAAATGTCTATCGCCTCTGCTTTGAGAATGGGTGCAGAAGGAATTAAAGTGAGAGTTGGAGGCCGTTTGGGCGGTGCAGAAATTGCACGTAGTGAAGAAATTAAACAAGGGCGTACACCTTTGCATACTTTAAGAATGGATATTGATTATGCAAGCATTTTTGCCCAGACAGTTTATGGAAAAATCGGAATAAAAGTATGGATTTGTAAAGGTGAGGTTTTGGCAAAAAGAGATCTGAATCCAAATATTATCGCAGGTGGCGGAAAGAGTGAGCATGAGCCTCATGGCGGAGAAAGAAGAGGTGGATTTGGAGACAGAAGAGGGGGAGGAGATCGTGGTGATAGAAGAGGTGTTGGTGATAGAAGAGGCGGCGGAAGAAGATAGGAAAAGTAAGACGGTCCGTCAACTGGTAAATAATCAGAAAGCAGAATTTAAAAAAATATTTAGAATAGATTATTGCAGCGACAGCAAACAAACAAATAAACGAAAATTATGTTACAGCCAAAAAGAACGAAGCATAGAAAAATGCAGAAAGGCCGTATGAAGGGCGATACAAAACGCGGAGATACCATTGCTTTCGGAAGTTTTGGGTTAAAAGCGCTTGATTCTG
>JBQCFI010000025.1:0-4460 GCA_051959325.1 Ginsengibacter sp.
GGTTTTTGGTACGTCGTGTCGCCAAAAAACATAATAGTAGGTCTGACACCGATATTTTATTCTCTGTCACCTTATTTTTTCAATAAAATCCTTTTTGATATTATTCGGTTCTATTCCAAGTGGTTTAAAGCAGAACGAAGATCAGAACAATTAAAGATAGATAAATTGAACCTGGAGAAAGATTTCCTGAAGGCACAGCTGAACCCGCATTTTTTATTCAATACTTTAAACAATTTGTATGGTCTTGCCTTGAGGGCCGATCGCCAGACTCCTGAAATGGTGCGGCAGCTTGCCGAAATGATGGGTTATACATTGTATGAATCCAATACAGATAAGGTGCCGGTTTCAAAGGAGCTGGAGTATTTGAAAAATTATGTAACGCTTGAAAAAATGCGATACCGCGATAATAAGGAAATTGTATTGAATATCGACGATTCGATGGTTGATGCCCAAACAATAGCGCCATTGCTTACCTTTACTTTTGTGGAGAATGGCTTTAAATACGGTCTGAAAACAAAAGATAAGGCATTCTTAAAAATCAATGTTTCGGTTGAAAACAATATTCTTCATTTTTCAATTTTGAATGATAAAAAAGAAAAAACAGTCAACAGGCAATTTGGAGGAATCGGCCATGCCAACGTGAAAAAACGGCTTGAATTACTTTATCCCGCTAAGCACGAATTGAAGATAGAAGACAGGGGAAACACCTTCTATGTAGAAATGAAAATTATTCTTGAATAACATGAGCAGCGTCAAAAATAGTAAAAGACCGATTCAATGTATCATCCTTGACGATGAGCCAATTGGCAGGGAGATCATTGAAAACTTTGTAAAACAAATTGATTTCGTCGAAATTGTAGCAGTCTGCGAAGATGGGTTTGAAGCCTTGCACATTTTAAAAAAGGATCGGGTTGACCTTTTGATCACAGATATTGAAATGCCGAAGATCAACGGCCTGGAACTGGTACGTTCTCTTTCTTACCAGCCGGCGGTTATTTTTGTCACTGCCCATGATCAGTTTGCCGTGAATAGTTTTGATCTGGGAGTAGTGGATTATTTACTAAAGCCTGTTTCTTTTGACCGGTTGCTAAAAGCGGTTAACAGGGTAAGATCACTGATCTCAAACAAGACTGAAGACGAATCGGCCAATAAAAAGCAACCGGATTATATTTTTATTAAATCGGATAACGAGCTGAAGAAGGTGATGTATAGCGACATATTGTACATTGAAGCTGATAAAGATTATGTAAGAATTTATACTTCCCACCATGCCGACAAAAGCAGGGGAAAGCCAGCATTTTATACCACCTATTCCAGTATGAAATCCATTGAAGAAAAATTGCCTTCCAAAGAATTTGTGAGGATCCATAACTCATTCCTGGTGCCCATCAGCGCTATAAAGTCGGTAGGTAAAAATAGTGTTTCCTTGATCAACGGGGCCTCTCTGCCTGTCTCGCAAAGCCATAAAAGCGAGTTGCTTTCTGCTTTAAATCAATAATTCCGGAAACATTGAAAATGCATATCGGGCATTTCATGCCAGATATCCGGTAAAATGCCCCATCCGTCGAAAACATTTGGCTGCTATTGTTATTCTCTTGATTTTTGGCGTAGTATAATAGAATATTTTAGGTTTACCAAACTAACTGCTTAATTTTTTTTTGATAATATTCTTATCAAAAAAGTAAGATTTTGAGGGCTATAAAAGGTACTAATTGATGTAGGAAAAATGTTGCAAGCTATAAAACCCAAACATGAAAGCTGCTTTCCCGTTTTTATTTTTCCCCTTTTCAATGAGTGCTTTTTCACAAAAACACAAGCCTGAAATAAAGCTTTGCCCGTTATGTCTTGTTGACGAATTTAGTTATCCAACAGTACAAGCGGGAATCGATTTCTATTTGACAAAAGAATTAAGTTGTTACAATGAGATTGGTATTAAATACAGGAACGGATATTACGAAACAGCAGACACTAGTTTTATTGGTTTCGGTGGCTTCAAGATCAAAACCGAACTTCGATATTACATTGCACTGAACCGCCTTTTTTCCAGGCATACCCAAAACACAGAAACAGCATATTACTATCGGCTTTGGGTATGCTACTCGGCTGACGTTCGGACGAAATTTACATTGAACACCAGCGCAGCAGCAAGCCCTACCGTTGCCCATAATGCACTCACAGACATAACACTTCAAAAGAATCACAACAATGAAAACAATTTTGACATTATTTATTGTGGCTATTACACTAAGCGCTAACGCACAAGTGGAAGTAAGCGGTACTGTAAAAAATTTTACTGACTCAATATTCTATATTACGGAAACTGGCGGCTTTAACAATTTTACCAGGGTTTGGCGAGACAATAGAGCAAAAGTTGTAATCAACAAGGATAAAACCTTTGACGTTACAATTCCAGAAAACGCAATTGGTTCATGGTACATCAAGACAGAAAGTGGAAATCAAATATTTGATTTGGTGAAAGGAGAAAATCAAAAAGTAATTGTAGATTTTTCTCAACCCAAGCCTATTTATGCTATTGGAAAAAATGCAGGAGACTTCAATTTTGCTGCATTTTTGCACGACAGTATAATTAATTATTATTCAGAGAATAAGTATCTTGAAAAGAAAAACAGCAAAAATATTGACAGTGTTTTATCTTCAAGGAAGGAGTTTGCTGCGTATAAAATAAAGCTATTAAACGAGTACCGAACTAAACACGAAATGTCTGATACTTATTACAAGTGGCTAAATTCTGAATATTCTTATGAGCCGTATGAGAGAACATTAGTTGAGAATATACGTAATAGGGATTCGTTGGATGATCGCACTATTTCAAAAATCATGAAAAAAGGAATTAATGATGAGTATGCTGCATTAAATACAAGTGAATATAACGCCCTTGTTTATTTTTTCGTTGCTACAAACCTCAACATAAAATCAAAGAAACTTACATTATCTGACCGTTTTAATTATGTTGCAGACAGTAACATCCTTTCAGGAAGTACTAAAGATGTTTATCTTTCCAGATTTATGGCATGGTTAATTAAAACACCTGATAGCGTTTATAACCCTTTATTTAAAAAATATGACCAGATTGTTCACAACAAAAAAATGAAACAATTGGTAATCAACAGAAGAATTGATTACGAAAATCCGAAAACATCTTCAGCTCTCAATATTAATAACGAAAGAACAAATTCCGTTACTGATATATTTAAAAAGTATAAGGGTAAAGTAATTTACGTGGACTTTTGGGCAAGCTGGTGTGTTCCATGTAGAGCTGAAATGCCGAATGCTGCAATTTTAAAAGAAAAACTAAAAGGAAAAGATATTGAGTTTCTTTATCTTGGATATAATGATAAAGAAAAAGCGTGGTTGAAAGCCCGTGAACAGTTAGGCATCCAAGGAGATAATTACTTATTAAATGACAAAATGATAAAAGAAGCTGATGAACTATTCGCGATTAACGGCATACCACATTATGCAATTATTGACAAAGACGGTAAAATTATCAGCAAAAGCGCAGACCGACCAAGCGACGCATACAAAGAACTTTTAAACTTATTAAATAAATGAGAGGATTAAATGGCACTACAGGCAACATGCATCCTATGTACCTTAAAGTCGAGGAGTTAATATAGTAGATTCTTTTTAAAATTTCTTTTGGAAGAGAAAGATTTAAAACCGGTTTTAAATCTTTCACCTGGCTGTCCCAAGTATATAGTTTGAAAATAAAGAATGGGCTCTTGTCCTGCGGTATAACTTAGGGACAGCAGCTGGTTTCAATTTAATTGTAAACTACGAATAGCAGATGAAAAATATCGTTAGTGATGACTTGTGGCAAAGCAAGAGAAAGATTGGTAAAGTAAGGACATTAAAAATAAACGTAATTTGGATTGTACTAACGGACAATACAAATTTGATAAGGCTAAAATGTTGTAAAGCAAGTACAATTTTCCTTTGATCAATAGCGAATTATAACATAAAATATCCCGTTTTGTACTATTCAAACTATCACTTTCTGACTATGACAAAAAATATATTCCTTTTACTAGCTACAACATTTTCGTTCTTATCGTCATCCGGACAATCAATAGGGCAAATAGAAAAGGAGTGTAGAATTTCAAGTGGCTTAGGCATTGCAGGTGCAACAAAAAATACTACATCAGTAGGCCCAGACTATTGGTTGCAACTTGAATACAACTTTTTAAAAAACGTTTCAATCGCAACAGAGTTTGAGAATATGAGTTACAAGCAGCCAGGATATTACGAAAATTTGCCTGTAAAGCCGAATGAAATAAAAAGGGTCAACAATAATTTTTCTTTGTTATTGAAGTATCTCTTTCCGACAAAATCAAAAATGAAATTTACAATTGCAAGCGGCTGGACGTATAGTGTACTAACAAGTGATTATTATATATTGGAAACCGGTATTGAAAATGGCGGGACTTATTTGAGTTACT
>JBQCFI010000026.1:0-3284 GCA_051959325.1 Ginsengibacter sp.
AGATAGTCCATTGCAAAACATTGTAAGAATTCTTCCTGTCGAACTTAGATTCAATAACTAAATTTTTCCCTTCAAACCTGTTCGTAAAACCTTTGAAATTGTTTTCCCCTTCCTGTATTATCGGTCCGTTATTAAATGCAATTTCGCCTTTTGAATTTTGGACGTGTTGCAACAAGCCGTTGTTTTTATTAAATTGTAGTTGAATTCCATTTGCAGCAACATGGTAAAAAGAATCTGTTTCTGAAAAGTTTACCTGTCCTGCATTATTAAACACAACATTTTTTTTAGCAACTTCTTTAGGTAATATTATCGGGAAGCTCCATGTAAAAATTTCTTTCTTGTCGGGGCGAAAAGCAGTTACATATAATATGTCAAATTTATTCCAATCTACAGGCAGTTTAATACTTAAAACTCCTTTTTCCGAAGGGCTGATATTTGGTGCAATTGCACTTCCTGTCTTATCATTATCGGATCCATTATCTTTTGCAAATGACAACATTGAAAGCTTCCATTTAAAACTGCATTGATTGATATTGGTAAAGAAAAAACGATTCTCAATATTCAGCTTTCCATCAAAAGAAGGAGTTATATCTTTTGGTTCAAAAACAATAGGCGACCAAATTTCTTTTATGGCAAAATAGCTTCCCTCTTTTTGGTGATAAGGGCCTACTATACCGTCTGGACCATGATCTCCATCCGTATCTATTTCGCCGTTTTTATCTGTCCGAACTACTCCTTCGTCAGCAAAAGCCCATAAAAATCCTCCGGCAGATAATGGATCTTTCCACATCGCTTCCCAATAATCCTGCAACCCAGCACCGAGACCGCCATCGTAAAGGCCGTGCAAAAATTCTGTGGGCATCACAATATTATGCCCGTGCATGTAATTGCTGATCCCGTAGTTATAGTCACGGTAATGCTGTGTATCAAAGCCGCGAAACACCATCCAGGGATGAATTACATGCCGATGCTGAATATCTTCGCGGTCGAAAACTGCATCCAGGTTAAGGTTGTGGCCACCTTCATTTCCATTGTCCCACATGATGATGCAGGGATGATTTTCATTCTTGTCAATCATTGCTTTTGCCAGCAAAGTACCAGTTCGCGTATCATAATGACCATGCCAGCCCGCCAGTTCATCCAGCACAAATAATCCAAGCGAATCGCACATGTTGTAAAAATGTTCATCACCCGGGTAATGCGACATGCGAACGGCATTCATGTTCATATCCTTTATCATTTGCACGTCGGCTAAACTGCGTCTCTCACTCATTGTGCGGCCTGTGGACGGCCAGAACGAATGTCGACAAACACCCTTAAACTTTATTTTAACTCCATTAAGATAAACGCCGTCCCGCTGTCTTATTTCTATCGTTCTAAATCCAAAACGCTGCCTTATAGAATGAATTATTTTCCCATTTTGTTCTAAAGAAAATACAATATTATATAGATTAGGAAACTCGGAGGACCAAAGTTTTGGAGAAGAAATTGTTGTATTCATTTTTACAACTGCATCACCATTGTGGATCGTTGTTGTAAAAGGGCGACCAATCTTTTTCCCATCCGATGAAAATATTTGCGCAGATATCTCTGTATTCTGTTTGGCATTTTTTATAAAGACATTTGCATTAAATTTTCCATCTGCTGTTGCATTTAAAGTAACGCGGTCGATATGTTGTTGTGGAAATGCCTGTAAATAAACCGGACGGAAGATGCCGCCAAATATCCAAAAATCACCACGCCGCTCGGCGGCATTTACCGATTCATTTGCTGAATGTTTTGACACAGTAGCTTCCAATAAATTATCACCGCCATAATTAAGGGATTTGGATACGTCATATCTAAAACGATAGTAAGCGCCCTGGTGAACCGGCCCTGCCAAATGCCCGTTGACCTTCACTTCGCAATCGGTCATCACGCCTTCAAAAACCAGTTCAACTACTTTTGTTTTCCAGGAAGAAGGGACAGAAAAATGGTATTTATATAAACCTTTTTCTTTGCCACGAACACTGTCTTTTGCAAAGCCATAATTGTATTTTCCAAAGCCCTGCAATTCCCAATTAGAAGGAACCGGGATCGTTGTCCATTTACCGGAATTCATGCCTGACGTACAATAGAATTGCCAGTTCACGGTTTTGTCTTCTCCCGTTCCAGACAAATACATTTTCTCCGTTGTCTGTGCAGACAATGTGTAGCAAAGCAAAACAGTAAACAAAGAAATAATGTATTTTTTCAATTTCATTTATATGTATTTATTCCAAATCCAGGAAACCGTTTTTACCTATATGAACTCTAGTCCGATGTCCAATTCCTTTTGTAAAATAAGAAAGAAGAAAATCTTATTTAGCCGCGATAAAATGTAACGGATTATCCGTTCTGAATGGCACCGCAGGCAATCCATCTTTATTAAAAAAATTAGGTTGTGCAGCTTCACTCCAGGCAAACCTTACATTTTTTGGATTGGGAACTAATGGCGATGAAACGATGACTTTATTTCCTTCAATCACTCCTTTTGCCGGAACGAATTTTCCATCAGGGCCAGCAATTGTAAACCATGTCAACGGCTTTCCATCTTTGCTTTCCAGGCCTTTTCCTACGTAATTAAATTCAAGTTCTATTTTACCCTTCTTAATTTTCATTTGCTTATACATTGGGCCGGAAGGGACCAGATTAAATCCATAATCCTTTGCAAGCGCCCATTGTGCCAGTCTTCTTCCTACTTCCCATTTGCCGCGTGGATGCAGATCATCCGGAGAATTGGAAAGATCATTGATAACGACCATTCCGGTGTAGGGAATATTCATTGCAACGGTTTGTGCTTCCCAAAATTTAGGTTCCGTTTCTGCAGTAAGCGGATATTTACCGGCACTTTTTGAATAATAAAAGGGCGCAATTTGGACATAATAAAAGGGCAGTTTATCGTCCTTCCATAATTTTCTCCAGCCATTTATAAGCGCCTGCATTTTGTAAGTGTATTCAATGCTTTCATTTTGAAAACAATTCGTTTCACCCTGGTACCACAAAAATCCTTTGATAGCAAAAGGCGCCAATGGCTGTATCATTTTGGGATAAAATTTTCCAGGTTCACTTTCATCCAAATTTATCGGTTGGTCTTTTTGCTGCTGTTTTGGAATAGCACCGGGAAGCCACGGTTCAATAGCGCTGCCGGGAATTGCAGCCGATATCATTCCGATGGGTACATGAAGTTTAGCGTAAAGTTCTTTTGCAAAAAAATACCCGGCTGCAGAAAATGAACGCAGCGCGGAATCTTTTGCAATGCTCCA
>JBQCFI010000027.1:0-8504 GCA_051959325.1 Ginsengibacter sp.
AAGCTATTCGTGAAGACTTTAGAAACGCTTCCAATACTTCTTCTTTGGTTGATTTCCGGGTCAACTGCACATTCCAATAATGAAGATGACTTAAAGTTTCGGGCACTTATACGGCAGCGGTGATTACATCGAATGGTCCACGCTTTGTGCATCCGGCCCCTGGCGGCTAGGAATGTCTTTTTCAGGAACCAGGGTATTCATAAACGCCCCGAGGTGACTTTCGCATGGATCTGTGGCTCTGCCCAGCAGGGTGCCTCTTGCTTGATATCACTTTTAGCCGTTTTCACATTGATTATAAAAACCACAGGCAATACTAGGATACGATATCCGTGGTGAATCCCTTCATATTATTTTTAAAATTTAACAAAAAGAAATCCCATCGGCAATGAATGAAGTTTCCAAAGGTTTTTTCATTATTTCGCCTTCGATCCATGAATGAGAAAAAAGACTCCTGTCAAGATAAATGGCAGGCTTAAGATTTGCCCAAGATTCAGTGACCACGCAGCTTCGAACGCTTCCTGTTTTTCTTTAACGAACTCAATAAGAAAACGCGCAGTAAAGACAAGTATGAGAAATAATCCAAACAAAAATCCCTTACGCAAGTGAATCGTTTTCCTTTTATAAATGATCCATAATAAAACAAAAATCAGCAAGTAAGAAAAGGCTTCAAAAAGTTGCGCTGGGTACCTCGGTATCAAATCAGCTCTTTCAAAAATGATCCCCCACGAATACTTGGTAGGCTTACCGATGATTTCTGAATTAAAAAGATTTCCTACTCTTATAAAAAAACCGGAAAGAGCAACAGCGATAACCAGCCGGTCCATCACCCATAAAAATGATTGCCTGTATTTTTTACAATACAAGACTACTGCAAGTAAAATTCCCAATGCCGCTCCGTGGCTTGCCAGACCTTGATACCCGGTAAATTCAAACCGGCCATTGGTGAATGTGAAAGGAAGAATAATTTCCAGCAAATGATTTTTATAATATCCAAATTCATAGAACAGGGTATGGCCTAATCGTGCGCCTGCAAGGGTACCGATAAATACATACAGGAATAGTTTATCAAGAAGCCGTTGGGGAACATTTTCTTTTTTGAAAATGCGGGTTAACAGATAATAGCTGGCAATAAAGGCCAATACAAACAAGACCGAATAATATCGTAGCCCAAAAGCCCCGATTCGGAAAATTTCAGGATCTATATTCCAATAGGTATAAAGTAGTTGCATGGCACTATATTTCAGTTGCATCACTTTTATTTTTTCAGCCTTTCCAGAATGGCCTTCATCTGGTCAATCTCCCGTTGCTGGCTTATAATAATTTCTTTTTGCAATTTTTGAATTTCCGGATCGGCAGATTTAGATTGCTCACTCATCAAGATGGCTGGCGCGTGATGCGGGATCATTCCTCTCAGAAATTGCCTGTCAGTAACACCTGTTTGATTTTGAATGAGTAAAAAGAAGGCAATTAAAGCGACAGAACTTAAAGTAATTAATAAGGCATTGAGCTTTTTATTTTTGTACATTGCCGGCATCAAAGCCAGTTCAATGATCATCATAGGCATCGTCATCAGACCCGCCATATAAAATTGATTAATGTTGGGATATACATTCTTCAAACTATTTGCCATTGCATACATCAGAATGTACATAGATATAAAAGACAGCACCAGCATTATAATAAGTTTTCTGTAAGACTTGTTATTTATTCCGGATGGTAGCTCATGATCCATTTTTTTGGAGTTTAAAGTGAAAAATGATTCAATAGTATTTTAGTAATTTAAAGTAACACCTGCACCCCAGCCCATATCGCTATCATAATGCGTAGATAAAGCAAACCATTTCCTAAGAATGTATTTCAATCCTACTGTGTATTCCTTATCAGTATTTACTTTGAAGTTGAAACGCAAACGCCTCGATATGGGCACATCTTCACGGCCTAACTGGAATAGAAACTTTCCATCTAAATCCACTCTTGCATCCGCTACCAACAACATAGGTAACGTATATTGCATACCGGCAACAAATGTTTTACGATTATTTTTGTTGCTTATTTGGCCAAAGGAATTTTTTTCTATTTCATTCCCCACTTTTTTGTAATGGTAATCAAAACCAACATAGGGAAACAGCCATTGCATCTTTCCAAGGTATCGCCCAAAATTTAATTCCGCTTCGTAGCCATGTTCGGGCTTTAGGCCCAAATGCCATAGCCCCTGTAGTTCATACCTGTTGCCTGCCACTTTGAAAGCGCCATCGCTGCCATTGCTTTCCAAACCAATTGAAGCCATTGGAAGAAGCATCCTGTTATCTTTTCGAAAATCTCTTTTTGCTTTTGCCCTGTCAGGCAATTCAGGGTTTACAGGTGAATTTTCATAAGTGAACACCCGGCCCATGCCTGTCATCATGTGGTATAAAATATGGCAGTGAAAAAACCAGTCGCCACTTTCCGTAGCCGCAAATACCAATGTATCCGTTTCGATTGGCATGATGTCAATAACGTTTTTTAACGGCGCATAATCACCGTGTCCATTTAATACTCTAAAGTCGTGGCCATGCAGGTGCATAGGATGCCGCATCATTGAATTATTGGTGAGAATGATACGAACATTTTCCCCTTTTTTTATTAAGATCCTGTCTGTTTCATTCACTGTTTTATTGTTGATTGTCCAGATATAGCGGTTCATGTTTCCTTCCAGCACAAAGTGTAAATTTTTTGTCGGAGCATCAGGCAAAGTCGTTTTAACCGTAGAACGCAGCATGGCATAATTAAGGGTAAGGATATCGCTTGACTGTTTCATATCCATACCAGGCATGTTATCCATTTTCATTCCATGCATGTTATCCATATTCATGCCCTTTGAAGTATCCGCTTTCATTTCCTGGATGTTATTCATTTTTATGTTGCTGCTATCTTTCTTTTGCATTTCATTGATGTCATAGTGATGCATTTCATCCCCGTCTGACCGACGGGCAGGCATCTCCATATTTTTCATTTCGCTCATGACATCTTTCTTTCCATAACCGGTTATTTCCGGGTACATCACATTATTCATGTCCATCTGCTGCAAGCTCATGTTCATCCCCATATCCTTCATATTGCCATTCATTTTCATCATGTCGTTCATCATCTTCATTCCTTCAAAATATTTTAAATGGGGCAGTACAGGCGCTTTCATTTTCATGCCGCTTCCCAGCCAGAGAGATGCTGCTTTTGTACGGTCTTCAGAGGGGGCTCTGAATTCATAGCTCATGTTTTTAGGAATGGTTACAACTACATCATAGGTTTCAGCAACCGCAATCATTAACCGGTCTACCTGCACCGGCTCCACATCATTTCCATCATTGCCAATGACCGTTAATTTGCCTCCTGCAAATTGTAGCCAAAAATAAGTAGACGTTCCTGCGTTGACGATGTGCAGTTTTACTTTATCACCTGCTTTGAATTCCGGAGCTTCATTTTCAGGTTTTCCATTTGCCAGAAACCTGTTGTAATAAATATCACTCACATCCATCGCCTTCATCCGCTTCCATTCATTAATAATTTTGGTCGAAAAATATCCTTTTGAAATCGCTTCCGCATAGCTCTGTGTGCTTCCTTTTTCGATGGCATACCAATCGTTTGCTGTTCGTAAACGACGTTGTATTTCATACGGCTTTTCATCCGTCCATTCAGACAGGACCAGCGTGTATTCTTTCATCGGCGTTTCTTCTCTTTTCCTAAAAATCAGGGCGGCATTCATACCCAATTGTTCCTGGAAAGTACTGTGAGAATGATACCAGTAGGTGCCATTTTGTACGACTGCAAATTTGTAAAGATGAGTAGTACCCGGCAGAATAGGCGCCGTAGTTAAATTCGGAACGCCGTCAAAACGATTTGTCAAAAACACACCATGCCAGTGTAACGAAGTTTCTGTTTTTAATTCGTTGTGTAAATAGATTTCTGCAGTATCCCCTTCTGTAAAGTACAAGGTCGGCATTGGGGTACTGCCATTAACTGCAATGGCGTGTTTATTTTTACCAGTGTAATTCAGGATCGTATCTCTTACGTATAAATCGTACCGAACGGTTTTGCCAGGCATCAAGTTTACCTTCTCAAAAGATTCATCCGTTGATGATGATTTTGCGGTATCCGTTTCCCCGCTCATGTTCATATCCATCGGCATATCATGCTTTTCTGGCATGGTATCTTTTGCTACAGGCATTTTTTTCTTTTGAAAAGATAGCTTTGCGGGCGTTTTTGTTTTGTTTTTTATCCCGGCTTTTTTATCCGGCGCCGGTTTTTCTTTATCGGCCATTTTCATGCCCGGCATATTTTTCATGTCATGTTGCGCATAGGCAAATGCAGTACTGCAAAGCATCAGGGCAAACAGAAATAATTTTTTCATTTTTATTTATTTTAATGTTACTGGCAGCACTTCTTTTTTTGTACAAAAACAGATTTTAATATGCGCGCTAATATCTTACCGACCTGTTTCATAAGTTTTAATTGTTGATTGAAAGGCTGTTTTTCGTTTTAGATGCCCAATTAATAATTATCGCTTTATCCTCTTTGAAAAGCTTTGAATTTGTATGAATTAAAGTGTAAGAAGCGAAGGGCATTGTGCCATCTTCAACACTTTTTGAAATAGCAAAAAACTTACTTCGTTGCTTGCGGCTTGAATAACTTCCAAATTCACTAAAATTCAGTTCTTCTTTCCCTCTTTTGATGTGAGATGCCAGCCACCATCCAATTGGTTGAATGCAGGAATACCAGGGATAAACCGTATTGTTGCTATGGCAATCATAACATGATCTTTTTAAAATTGCCTGCACATTTTCAGGAACGTTGTAGGTTTTAGAAATGTCAGTTGGCAATACCTGCCCGCTTTTATTGCGGGCAGGTTGAATAAACTGAATTGCAATAATTACAACCACTATTAGCAAAAAAATTTTTTTTATCCGGCTCATGCTTTTTTATTTTAATTCTTCTTTTACAGAACCGCAGGTATCCATCTCTTTGCCTAAGTATGGATTTTTGATTTCTTTTGTTTCACTAAGCCAGGTAGCGCCTTTGTTATCATTATACATCGGGCAATAGTCAACGTAAATTTTTTCGCCTGCGGCAAATGTTTTTACCAAATCGTACATGTCTTTGCTCAGCATATCAAAATGTTCACGCTGGTGTTTAATATTACCGGCATTACTTCCTATATGTTCGGCATTTTCCTTCATATCATCTGCTATATCTGCAAACGCTTTTTTTTCTTTTTCTTTTAATGACGCCATGTCAAAATCGTTCAATGCTTTCAGCATTTCATTTCCGGCTTTTGCGGCTCCCTTGTCGTCATCATTAACGAAAGCATTCTTCATTTGAATATAAATCTGAAGAATCCCATTCACGGGAGATGTGAACGGGCTTACCTGTGCGGTAGCATTTGTTGAACTGTCACTGATTTTATTTTCTAAAGATTTGTCACTGCTGTTGTTACAAGCTGTTAATGTAATTGCCCCAATTGCCATGGCAAAAAATATGTTTTTCATTTTTTGAAAATTAAAATTGAAGTTATTTGTTTGTTTACTGTATGGTTTCTGTAATCTTACCACAGGTAGGCATAGCGCTCCCGTAATACGGATTTTCTATTATTTTACTGCTGCTTAACCAATACGCTTTTTTCATGGGGCAATAATTATAATAGATTGGTTCAGAAGTAAGCTTTAATGACTTTGCCAACGCAGACATATTGATAGAGAAATTGGCAAAAACTTGGCGCTGTTTTTTGATGTCTTTGGTTTCAGAAATAACTCCAGCGTCCTTTACCAAGGCATTGCGGCTTCCTTCTGAAATTGTGCGGTTGCTGATACCGTTAGCGGTCTTTAAAAAAGCTTCTGCCTGCATTGCGGCGGTGTTGGAATTACCGCTTATTAATGCGTCTTTAACCTGGTAGTAAGCGTTGAGTAATTGTGATAATTGTGCTTGTTTAGTTGTGTCCTCCTGATGGTTCGGAGCGAGGTTTGCATAGGATTTCTGTGTAAAAGCGATTGCTACAAGAGCAACGAAAAGAAATAACTTTTTCATTTTTATTGATTTAATGTTATAGAAATAATTACAGGTCCCCAAAAGCGTGGGACAGAAAAAATCTTTACATTAAATCATATTTGAAAGCTCTGAATGGCTATTCGAATGTCCGGTATGGGGGGATAATGTCGTCGGACAAAATTTCTGATGTTTGTACTTCTTAAAGAATTGAGAAGATCAATATTATAATATGCTGAAGCAAACCCGTAAAGAAAAATAAAATTGACCGATGTGCTGAATGATTGAGGAATGGCCTTGTCAAGCTGCGAAATTTTCGTTACTTTGTCATGGCAGCAATTGTCCTGATCTTTTGATTGATGATGATCTTTAACTGCCTGATCATCGTGCTCTAATGGTGAATGATGATGCGATGGTTGTTCAGCTACAGCTTCTTCATGGTGATATGAATTAAAGCCCATATTCATGCCAATAGCACATGCAAATCCGATGATCGTATTAAGCGAAAATGCGATCAGCAAAAAAGCCGCTTTTTGTTGTATGGGTTTAATTTTTTTCATTTAGCCTGCCCAAAAGTAGAGCTCATTACTATTTGATAAGTTAGCGAAACTATAAAAAGCCAATAAAAACCATGCCTTATTTTAAATTTCTAATTAGGCAGCTAGCTCTTCCGCCATATAACCTGCCTTTTCTACTGCACTTATTATATCAGTTGCATTGATATTATCTTTCGAAACTGTTAAGATCTTCTTTGGATTTTGAGTGTCGACTTTCCAGTTATTTTCTCCAAAAGTTTCGTTTAATACGGGTGTTACTTTTGCTATACATGAACCACACATGATGTTGGTTTTAAATTTTTTTGTTTTCATTGCTTATATTTTTTCGTTCACAAAATTAATGATAGTGCTCACAACCAGGTTACACAATTTTTGAAATGTTTTACAAAATTCAGGATCATAACTCAACGACAGAAGCATGGATTTGTTTGTCGTTTTCCCAAACACAAATAGCATGTTTATCGTCCAGTGCTTTCAAAACAGGAAGGCTTCCATTGCCAATTACGTTCTTTTCACCGCCTGATTTCATGCAAATCACTTTTTGATTGTCTGTCCAGGCATAGATATTTTTATTATTCACTGTGGATATCGTGCAGCTTCTGCCTTCTCCAATTTTAACTTCAGGAACGTTAGGTACGGCTGTAAAAATATTCCCTTCGCGCCTCCAGATTGTTTGGACTTTTCCATTTTTATTAATTGCCATGCCGCCTCCATCCATTGGACAAGCATTTAATTTCCAACTGCCAGTTCCGAGTTTTTGAGCTGTAGAAAAGGAAGCGCCGTTATTATCCGATTCCGTCAGATACATGTCTCTGTTGCCTTCCAGCCAGTTGCGAAACATTACATAAACATTTTTCCCATTCATTAAAACAGAAGGTTTGCAACAAGGGCAAACACCTGTGTCAGGTGAAGTATAAACCATAATATTTTTCGACCAGCTTTTTCCGCCATCACTTGACTGAGCGCCATAAATTTTATTTCTCTTGTTTCCTCTTAAATCAAGCCATACCGCAAAAGCATTTTCTCCATCTGCTGCCAAAGCCATTAATCCTTCCTTCGCTATTGTATCTGCATCATTTACCCTCATTCCCTGCTTCCAGTTTTCTTTTTCTTTGTAATAAGAAAAAATATTTCCATTGGTAGTGCAGGCAGTTATAATAACGCCGGAATTATTCACTGCTATTTGCGGCCCGCGCATGGCAAAAGAAAATAAATCCGGTACCACTGCTACCACAGAAGGTGAAGAAAAAGACTGTCCATTATTTGAAGAAGAAGTGTACATAATAGAATCTCCCAAACCATAGACGAGGTGAATCATTCCGCTTTTATCTTTGGCAATATTTGGCATTTGTCCATTTCCAATCACAAAATCAGGCTTTGCAATTGCTTTTTTTTCTTTGCATGAAATGAAGAAGCACGTGATTAATATTAAGAAGAAAATTTTAAAAAGGTTATACATTTTTATTTTCATTTTTAATGAATTGGATTTTCAAAATTAGGCATAAAAAAAACTTTTACATTTTCATACCGCCCATATCGGGTTGGCACCCTTTCTGAAAATGTATTCACTTTGTAAAAGATATGCACCCGATGTTACAACTTCATCATTTTGATTCTGTTAATTGATTTTATTCCATTCTATCTAAGCCTCCTGGTTATATCCAAAAGAATTTTTAATTATTTGTAACGAAATTGTATTTCATTAACTCTATCCTTAAAGGTTGGTGTCGGTAAGATTTTGTACTTGAAAGGAAAAAATCTTTCTCTTCAAATAAAAACAAAACATCATGGAAGAAAAGTTGAGCATTCCTGCGCTACTATTGATTGCGGCGTTTGGACTTTTTAGTTGTACTAAATATGATAATGGTCATCTTCCTGCAGACAGTAAAAATAACCTTGGTCACCTTCCTCCTGGTGGTGGTCATTTAAATTTAC
>JBQCFI010000028.1:0-13155 GCA_051959325.1 Ginsengibacter sp.
AACTACCAAGAATGTTTGAACGGTTTCATAGAGTTAAAGGAACCGAAGGACGCACTTATGAAGGCACGGGCATTGGATTGTCGCTTATTAAAGAACTCGTGACCCTTCATGGCGGATCCATTGAAGTGGACAGTACAACCGCGAAAGGTAAATCCGGAAGTATTTTTACCGTGAGAATTCCAACCGGTAAAGAACATTTAACCTCAAAACAATTAATTGAGGAAAATAAAGAAGTGCAGGAAGCAATTTCAAATTTATATACCCAGGAAGCAGAAGCAGTAATCGAAACTGCAGCGGAAAAGATAAATGGCAGCGAAGATACCTATATGCGTCAACGGCTAAACGGAGAATCAGCACCCCCGTTCGTCTCAAAACGTGCATCAATTCTTATTGTTGATGACAACGCTGACATGCGTGCTTATTTAAAAACACTGCTGGAAAAAAATTACAACATAATCGTTGCAAAAAATGGTAAAGAAGCATTAGAAAAGATCCATTCAAATTTGCTGCAACTTATACTTAGTGACATTATGATGCCGGTAATGGACGGCATTCAATTATTAAAACAAATAAAACAGAACCGCCAAACCGCTCATATTCCGGTTATTTTGCTTTCTGCACGTGCCGGTGAAGAAGCAAAAATTGAAGGTTATGATATCGGTGCAGATGATTATCTCGTAAAACCTTTTTCATCAAAGGAATTACTGGCAAGGGTAAGGGCGCAAATAAAAATTGTTGAGTTGCGCAACGAGTTGGAAGGTAACGTACGCAATTTATTTATGGAGGCACCAGCCATTATTTGTGTGCTTAGAGGGCCGGAACATATTTACGAACTCGCCAATGTACGGTACATGGAGCTGATTGGTCACAGGAAAATTATCGGAAAACCGATACGTGAAGCATTACCTGAATTGGAAGGAAGTGGTATATATGAAATTCTGGATGATGTATATCGTACGGGGAACCCCTTTTTTGCGAATGAGCGTGCGGTAACCCTTCAACGTGAAAACGGAAAACTGGAAGAAAGCATTTTTAATTTTATTTATCAGCCATCCCGAAGTGTAGATGGGGAAATTAATGGAATACTGGTTTATGCCACAGATGTAACTGATGAAGTAATTAGCAGAAAGAAAACAGAGGAAAGTGAAAAACATCTCGGTAACATACTTAACCAGGTAAATGCAGGTATAGCACAAACAAACAGTGAAGGCAAATTCATCAATGTAAATGATCGTTACTGTGAGATTACCGGATATTCAAAGGAGGAATTATTACAACTGAACTTTGCAGACATCACATATCCTGATGATTTAGAAAAAAACCTAAACCTGTTGCATTTATGTGAATCACAATGTAAAGACTTTATCATAGAAAAAAGATACATAAGGAAAAACGGTTCTATTGTTTGGGTAAATATGAGTGTTACACTGATTGAAGGCGCTGGCGGTAAAAAATATATAACCGGGGTTTGTATAGATGTTACTTCTATCAAAAAACAGGAGGAAAAAATTCAGCAATTGCTGATAAATGAGCAACACAATCGCAGCCGAATTGAAGAGAGTGAGTTCAGATATCACAATATGATCCATACTTCTACTTCTATGATTTTAATATTAGAAGGAGAAGATCTGGTCGTAAGGGTGGCAAATGATTCTATGTTGGAAACTCTTGGGAAAGGGAAAAATATCATTGGTAAGCCACTGCTATCCGTAATTCCTGAAATTATTGAGCAAGGTTTAGGAGATATTTTGCACCAGGTATTTAACACCGGGAAACCACATTATGGATATGAACTTCCTGTTCATATTGTGCGAAACGGCAAAAGAGAATTGTCCTACTACACTTTTGTTTATCAGCCCCAGAGAGATCACAACGGTAATATTGAAGGAGTTGCGGTGATAGCAACAGAAGTCACACCCCAGGCTGAATTGAATAAAAAAATCAGGGAGAGCGAACAACGTTTTCGCAATATCGTAGAGCAGGCTCCTGATCCGATCCTGATTTTGAAAGGAGAAAACATGCGCCTTGAAGTAGCTAATGAACCGTTATTGAAAGTATGGAATATTGATAAAAGTTCTTTCGGCAAACCATTTTTAGAAATTCTTCCGGAGCTGAAAGATCAGGGTTTTTTGGAAACGCTGCAAGATGTTTATTTCAATGATAAAATTCTGAAAGGCGAGGAAACTCCGGCTGTATTCACGGGTAAAAATGGTAAAAAAAAGGTGCTGTATTTTAACTATGTATATCAACCTTACCGTGAAGATGACGGAACGATCAGTGGTGTGCTTGTTTTGGCTACAGATGTTACCAAACAGGTTATTGCCCAACAAAAAATACGCGAAAGTGAAAAAAATTACCGCAAACTGGTAACTGACCTTCCTGTTGCACTTTATACATGCGATGCCGAAGGTCATATTTTATTGTACAACCAGGCGGCGGTTCAGCTTTGGGGACAGGTGCCAACTCCTGGAATAAAAAAATGGAACGGCGCTTTCCGTATTTATAAAGCGGATGGTTCACCATTGCCACCTAATGAAACACCTATGGCTATTGCATTAAATACAGGCCGGGTAGAACAATTTGAGATTATCGTAGAACGCAGTGATGGAAGCAGACGGAACGTTATTCCTTTTCCCCAACTTTTATTTGATGCTCACGGAAAGATAACCGGTGCGGTAAACATGATGCATGATATTACCGGCGAAAAGAAAGCGGCTGCCGATAATGCGAAACTCGCTGCTATTGTTCAATCGTCGGATGATGCCATTATCAGTAAATCAACAGAAGGGATTGTAAGCAGCTGGAATGCCTCAGCAGAAAAAATGTTTGGTTTTACTGCTGAAGAAATGATTGATCAGTCAATCATAAAGATGATTCCACTGGACAGGCGGGAGGAAGAAACATTTATTCTTTCACAGCTTCGTGCCGGAAAGAGCATTGACCATTTTGAAACGAAAAGACTTCTAAAAAATGGCAGTCTTATTGACGTTTCCTTAACCATTTCGCCCATCAGAGATAAAGATGGAAAGATTATTGGAATTTCTAAAATTGCACGGGATATTACAGAGGCGAAAAAAGCAGAATCATTGCTTAGAGAAAGCGAAAAACGTTTTCGCCTGCTTGCAGAAAGCCTGCCTCAATTGGTATGGGTCACTGATGAAAAAGGAAAGTCAGAATTCGTTTCCTTGAAATGGGAAGAATATACCGGCATTCATTTATCCATGTTAGATGATAAATGGGAATCATTAGTTCATCCGGATGACCTGGAAGCGATCATGCAAATTTGGAAAGACAGTTTAGTTAGTTGCAGTCCTTATAAGGCAGAAGTGCGCCTAAAAAGTAAAACCGGAGATTATAGATGGTTTGCGGCTATTGGAGAACCCGTTTTTGATAATGAAAACAAAATCATCAAATGGGTGGGCGCTTTCTCAGACATTCACCATCTGAAAAAAGAACAGCAAAGAAAAGATGCTTTTCTCTCAATGGCAAGCCATGAGTTGAAAACACCGGTTACTACCATCAAAGCGTATGGGGAAATAGCAGAATTAATGCTGGAACAAAAAGGGGATGAGCAAACGCTCGCTATTCAACGGAAAATGAGCAAGCAGGTAAACAAACTGACCACGCTTATAACTGACCTGTTAGACAATATCCGGGTTGAAAAAGGAAAATTGATTTTTTCGGAAACACGATTTGATTTCAACCAGTTAGTAAAAGATATCGTCGATGATATGCAAAAGATCAATCCACATTTTAAAATTTTGTATCATTCTGACAAGAAAGTGAAGCTTTTTGGTGATATAGATAAAATCGGACAGGTGATCAACAACCTCATTACAAATGCCATTAAATATGCACCGGGAACGGATGAAATAATCGTAAGAATGAACGTTGAAGATGAAGGTGTACAGTTATCGGTTCAGGATTTCGGCATTGGCATTCCGGTGGAAGATCAGCCACATATTTTTGAACAGTTTTATCGTGTAGATGGGGATAGCCAGTCAACTTTCCCAGGTATGGGAATCGGGCTTTACATTTGCTCGGAAATTATAAACCGGCAACATGGTAAAATTTGGGTAGAAAGCACGCTTGGCCAAGGTTCCACCTTTTACATCTGGCTTCCCCACGATTACAGGAAAGGCGACTAACCTGTTTTTCCACTAATTCTAATTGTTCCTCAGCAAACCAAGTAATATCGACAAATCGTACTCACGTTTAAAATAAATTTTTGTCTTATTCTATTTGGCATTATTTAGGCTATAAACGAAGACAATAAATTAAACTAATAGCCGATAACAAACGAGTATGAAATTAATTTTAGTTACAATCATTCTCCCTCTTTTTACCAGCTTTACTCTATTCGCACAGAGCAATGACACGGCAAAAAAATCAAATTGGTCGGATCATTTTCAACTCACCGTAATTTCTCAAAGGCATCCGTCTTTTCCGGCCAAATACAGCGGTGCAAACAGTCTTTCAGATAGCGCAGAACCAACAGCAACAAGCCTGACTGCCACTTTATTTCTCGGGCGAAAATTATGGAAAGGCGCCTTTTTTTATGTTAATCCGGAAGTATCAGGCGGCAAAGGATTGAGCTTTGCAAAAGGTGTTGCCGGCGCGTTGAATGGCGAAACATATAGAGTAGGGGAAGTGGCGCCGGAAGTGTTTATAGCCCGCGCCTATCTTCAACAAAATATCGCCTTAGGAGCCGCGACTGAAGAATTGCCTGACGGAATAAACCAGGTTAAGGCAATGCTGCCGGCAAATAGGATCACAATCACTGCCGGTAAATTTGCGATTTCTGATTTTTATGATGATAACACATATAGCAAAGATCCACGGACACAATTTTTTAACTGGGCGTTGTGGGCAAATGGAAGTTGGGATTATCCGGCCGACACCCGTGGATATACTTATGGAGTAGTGGCCGAATTGATAAAACCGGCTTGGGCTTTACGGCTTTCCACAGTTGCCGTTCCGCGCATTGCCAATTTTCATTTAATGGAATATAATATTCACGCTCATTCTGAAACTTTTGAATTTCAACACAGCGTTTCTATTCATCAAAGAAAAGGAAATGTGCGTTTTATGGCGAGCAGTACCGTCGAACGATCGCCTTCTTACGTCGCCGGAATCCATGCGATTGCTGATGATAATACGTATTTATTAAAGGTAATAAATGGTACTGTTGAAAATAATCAATATGGCGGCAGTAAAAACGCACTAGGTTTGAACATCGACCAGGAAATTTCAAATGATATCGGCTTTTTCGCGCGTGCTGGTTGGAACGATGGAAAATATGCATCCTGGGCTTTTACTGAAATAGACCGCACAATAAGCGGCGGCTTTTCTATTAAAGGAAATAAATGGAAAAGGGCGGAAGATGTTCTTGGAATCGGAACCGCTATCAACGGTATTTCAGAAGATCATCAACTATTCTTAAAAGAAGGTGGCTATGGATTTATTATTGGTGACGGCAAGCTCAATTATGGCCACGAACAAATACTCGAAGCTTATTATAGTGCGGCACTTTTAAAATTTTTGTGGCTTACATTAGATTACCAGTTTATAAAAAATCCAGGGTATAATAAAGATCGCGGCCCCGTAAACGTATTTGGTGTTCGGGCGCATGTTGAATGGTAATATCTCCTTACTCTTACGACTGTTAAAATTTCCTAAAACCTCATTTCTCTTTTGGCAAATACGAAACTCTTCGTACATTCGATGTACGAAATATTTCGTAGTAAAGTAATCAAATGCAGTAAAGCAGTAAATAATGGCGAATTTAAAATTGAATAAACCAACAGAAAGCGAAATGGAAATTCTTCAAATCCTTTGGGAAGAAGGGCCTTCCACCGTTCGTGAAGTACATGATATCTTATCCGGCACTAAAGAATCAGGTTATACCACCACTTTAAAACTGATGCAGATCATGCATGATAAAGGCATGCTCAGCCGCAATGATGAAGCAAAAACCCATATTTATTCAGCCCTGATAAAAAAAGAATCGGTGCAAAAGCAAGTGGTTGGAAATATGATCAAAGGATTGTTTAAAGGTTCATCCGCAAAATTAGTAATGCACGCGCTTGGCAATCACCGAGCTTCCAGTGAAGAGATCAGTGAAATAAAAAAATACCTCGACGAAATGGAGTTGACAGAAACGTCAAAAAAGAAAAAGAACGAAAAAAAATAGATGCTGTTTTCATTAATAAAAATAATTAAAGCAAAAAATAATTAAAATGAATCACTTCAATTTTCTTTTTTCTCCTGTGGCAGTAGCGCTTGGACACACTTTGTTGTACAGCTTATGGCAGGCTTTTATTGTTTTTATTTGCCTTCGTTTAATATTAAAATTGATTCCCCATGCTGCCGCACGGGTCAGATATCTTTTAGGCTATTTTGCTTATGCGGGAATTGCACTATGGTTTTTGATCACGCTTACCGGTGAGTTATGGAACATGCAAAATCAACTATCTTACCAGGTGATTTCCTCGAACGACTTGCTGCAAATGCAATCTTATCAGCCAGTTGATCATACTATAAACAGTTTTTCTTTTTCTTTTTTGAATAATTATCTGCCCTTTATTACCGGTTTTTACTTACTTGGATTCATTTGGTTTGCCATAAAGCTTTTTCTAAATTATTTTCAAATCCATCGCCTTAAAATGCAAGATCGCACTCCATTAGAGCCGGAATGGCAACAAAGGGTTTTGCATTTGGCCCGGCAAATAAACATTCAAAAAAAGGTTCGTACTTATTTTTCACGGTATATAGAAACACCAATGATGATCGGATTTTTAAAACCGGTAATTCTGTTGCCAATCGCTACCATGAATCATCTTTCTGTACCGGAATTTGAAGCCATCCTGCTCCACGAACTTGCGCATATCCGCCGCAACGATTACTTGTTTAACCTGTTACAATCTGTAATAGATACCATTTTATTTTTTAACCCTTTCACCTGGTGGATCACCAAATTCATCCGTTCTGAACGTGAAAAGTGTTGTGATGAAATGGTATTGGAATTATCAGACCGGCGTCATTATGCGCGTGCGCTTTTAGCTTTAGAAGAGCCACTGCACCGCCGTGCCTTAGTAATGACAGCTGTCAGTAAACGATCACAATTATTTCATCGCATCAAAAACATTATGGAAATGAAAAACAATCGAATCAATCTTCGTGAAAAATTTATTGCTTTTGCCATTGTTGCAACGGCCGTTATTTCTGTTGCCTGGCTTACTCCAAAAGAAAGTAAGACCGCGCATCCTGAAAAGCAAATGCAGGTGAACAGGATTACCTATTCGTTAATTGGATCGTCGGCTTTAAATGGTTTTAGTATAAATAATTTCGCAAAAACAGTTATTGACAGCCCGCCTCCGGTAATAACGCCACTGCCTCCTAAAACTCCGAAAGCGCCAAAAACGCCGCTACCACTGACTTTCAATACTGCTCAACAGGTGCCAGTTCCACCGGTGCCGCCTGCCCCCCCGGTAGAACCAAAAGCACCACCAGTACCGCCAGTGCCGCCGGTTGATAAAATAAAAGATACTGTTTCTCCGGTTACTGATTTTTTCAACAGTAAAGAATGGAAGCAGCAGCAGGAAGAAATAAAGAAAAGTACTGCCGCAATGCAAAAATATTTTAAAAGTGATGCGTGGAAAAAACAACAGCAACTGATCAGGAAAAATTCGCTGGCAATGCAAAAATATTTCAACAGTCCTGCTTGGAAGAAGCAACAAAAGGAAATTCAAAAAAATGCTTCTAAAATGCAGGAATATTTCAACAGCCCTGCATGGAAAAAGGAACAGGAACAAATTCAAAAAAGTGCAGCACACATACAGGAATATTTCAACAGCCCGGAATGGAAAAAACAACAGGAGGAAATACAAAAGAATGGATTGCAAATGCAGGAATATTTCAAGAAACACCAGGAGGAATTGAAGCATTCAACAGATTCGCTGATGTCGTATTTCAAAAGTGATGCGTGGAAAGAGCAACAGAAAAACCTGCAAAAAGCCATGGCTGAAACAAAACAATTTTTTGAAAGCGATGCGTGGAAAAAACAACAAGCTGAATTGAAGAAAGCAATGGAAGAAAATCAAAAAAGCTGGAAAGACGGTCAGTCGAAAGAGAAATAATTTTAGTGCGAAGCAGGGCAGAGGCGTTAAGCATGATGGTTCAGTTCGCCAGAGAAAACGCCCTGACGGCAAAGGAAGAAAGCGGCAAGATTGTTGTTCTGATAGTAATCAGACCATTAAAATTTAAAACCATGAGTGTAGATAATAAACATCTTGCAGCCATACTTCTCGGTGCTGCTGCGGCCTTCGGGGCCTACAAATACAGCAATCTTACCGATGAAGAGAAACAAAAAATGAAAGATAATTTAAAGAACAAATTTCACAAGCTGAAAGATGAAGCGGAAAGTGGCGCAGAAAACGCGAAAAATTATTTTAATGATTTAAAAGATAAAGCAACAGCAGCGCTCAAAGAACATTTTCCTGATGTAGAAAAACATTTTGATGAGTTCTTTAAAAAGGGAGATAATACCAGCGCCGCTGCAGAGGCTTCCACTCCTTCAGGCGTCTAAGTATTTTAATCGAAAAAGAAAATCCGGATTATTTATTGGTTTGCTGCCACTTTAATCAGTTTGATTTAAATGGCAGCAAACTTTCTTTTTGTTGTTTATCTGATTCCCGCAAGAATTTATTGAACATTTAATTTGCATAAAAGTTAGCCTGGTGTAAAAATCAGCAAAGAAATACATCAGGATATCAGCAATCCGTTATTTCAAATCTTCCAATTCTTTCAATTTTTCTTTGTCATATGCTTTGATGATTGCCTTTACCAGTTTATGCCTTACTACATCTTCTTCATCAAGCACCACATGCCCGATGCCATCAATATTCGCCAATATTCTTACAGATTTTTCAAGCCCGCTTTTTACTTTTGGAGGCAGGTCAATTTGGGTAATATCACCGGTAATAATCGCTTTTGCGCTCGCGCCGATCCTGGTTAAAAACATTTTTAACTGAAGGTCTGTAGCGTTTTGCGCTTCATCCAGAATGATAAAAGCATTATCGAGTGTGCGTCCGCGCATATAAGCCAATGGAGCGATTTCAATAGTTCTTGTGGTCATATAATAACCGAGTTTATCGGCAGGGATCATATCATCCAGTGCATCATAAAGCGGCCTTAAATACGGATCTATTTTTTCTTTCAAATCGCCCGGAAGGAAACCAAGGTTTTCTCCCGCTTCTACCGCAGGGCGGGTGAGGATAATTTTTCTTACCTGCTTATTTTTTAAAGCACGAACCGCCAAAGCGACAGCAGTATAGGTTTTACCGGTTCCCGCAGGACCGATGGCAAAAACAATATCATTTTTATCTACGGCCTGCACCATCTTCTTTTGATTCGCCGTTCTTGCTCTCACACTTTTACCGTGAGGGCCAAAAACCAACACATCCGCCTGGTTTTTTTCTATAAAATGATCGATCACTTTTTCATCATCTCCACCCAGAATCTGTTCCAGGTAATTTTCACTCATGTTGCCATTTCTCTCCAGGTACTGAACGGCAAGATTTATTTTATCTCTTGCATTCTCTATTTGTTCGGGAGCGCCTGACAACTTTATTTGTGTGCCGCGGCTCAGTATTTTTAAACGCGGAAATTTCTTTTTCAGAATGTCTAATTTTCCATTGTTTACGCCGAAAAACTCAATAGGGCTCACAGTTTCGAGGTTGATTATTGTTTCTGTCAATAGGTTATTTTTAGATGTTTATAAAAAAGTGTTTAGCATTTCAAATATAAAAAATGAAAATCTTCTTTTACTAATTTACTTATTCACATCAGATAAAAAATGTTAAAAAGTTTAAAGCGATAAGCGGCAATCTTCAATACACGACAGACGGTGAAATTTGCACTAAAATTTCAGATCGTACATTGCCCATCAAACTTTCATTGTATCCATTATCGCTCCGGTTGAATACAATTTTTTTTGGAACTGTTGATTTATTTTTAATACTTTCGATAACAAAATTTGTATCATGAATAAAAGTATCGTCATTATTGTTGCTTGTTTAATAAGCGTTTTTGTTTTCCAGGCCTTTACTACTTCTTACCAGCCAAGGTTTACCAATTTACAGATTCTCCCTAAAAATATTTCCGAAGATGGTCTTGATAGTGTAATGCATCATTTCACTGCATCTCTCGGTGTAAAATGTAATTATTGCCATGTAAGAAATGATGACACCAGGAAAATGGATTTTGCGAAAGACGATAAGCCTGAAAAACAAATAGCACGTAAGATGATGCTAATGGCAATCGATATTAATAAAAATCATTTTCAACAAATAGAAGAAAGCATGAAGGACGGAATGGCGCTGCCTACAACTGATACATCTTCAGTGAGCTATATGCTGAAATATGTTACTTGTTATACTTGTCATCATGGTGATCCACATCCTGAAAACAAGCCACCTAAAAAAATGGAAAACCAACCTCCAATGCCGCCTGCAAACAGTGGAAATAATCCTGCTCCAACCCCAAATGGTGGCAAAAAGTTAAATTGATTTCGAAGAGATCAGAAGTTTTTGTTGGAAAAGCGTTTTGAAAAAACACTTACTTTTTCAAAGCTTTGGCCACAGCCTGGGCTTTTGAATTAACGTGCAGCTTTTCATAAATGTGGCCAATGTGTGTGCGTACAGTGCTGATGCTGATAAAATATTTTTCCGCCAATTTTTTATAACTCAATCCGTCAATGAGCGAGTTCAAAATCTCTGTTTCCCTTGTGGTTAATTCGTAGTCATTTTTATTAGCTGAGCTAGGATGCTGGAAAGATTCGATCACTTTTCTTGCAATGATTGCCGACATAGGAGCACCACCCATGTACAAAGATTTTACAGCCTCAACGATTTCTTCAGGCGAAGATTTTTTTAATAAATAACCAGATGCCCCGGCTTTGATCGCTTCAAATATTTTTTCATCATCTTCAAAAACGGTAAACATCAATATCTGGATATTTTCTAAATTCTCTTTTACCGTTCTCACGCCTTCAATACCTGAAATATTAGGCAATCCAATATCCATCAGTACTACATGTGGCCGGCTTTTTTTGAATTCACTCACTACGTTCATCAGATCAGGAAGCGACGCTACACATTGCATTCCTTCAGAATGATTGAAAAGATTGGTGAGTGAATTACACAAAGTTTTGTTGTCTTCTACTATTGCAATTTTAATCATGGATTACAAAGTTGGGTAAATGAATTGACCATAACTATCATATATTTATTTGATTTTTACTAAAAGAGTGATGCTTGTACCACTCCCCGGTTTTGAATCCAACTCTATTGTTGATTTCATCGCAGTTGCTCTTTTATTCATACTATTTATGCCGTTGCCGTATGTTTTCGTACCAGGGTCAAAGCCTTTACCATTGTCTTTTATAACAACTTTCAAAAGCGCGGCATAGCATGAAACGGAAATTGATGCTTCGGTGCATTCTGAATATTTCACCAGGTTGTTCACCGCCTCTTTCAGGATCAGATAAATATGCTGACGATATTCCATTTGCAGATGGACATTCTTTATTGATTCATCAATTGCAATTTTATAATTGATTTCTTTTGCTTCAAAAAGTTTTGCTGCAAACGTTCTGATCCTTAGAAAAAGGCTTTCCAATGAATCATTTTTAGAATTGATGCTCCAAACAATATCATCCATTTTTTCCAACATCGAAATCGAACTTTCTTTTATTTCAGAAAGTATAAGGCTGGCATCAGTATTTTTTTTCTCCTTTAGGGCCATTCCACTTAAGATAGAAATCGAACTAAGTGTAGAACCGAGATCATCGTGAAGGTCGAGTGAAATTTTATTACGTAGTTTTTGTAATTCCAAAAGCTGCTGCAAACGATAGTGGTAAAATAAATAAATGACTGCAACAATAGCAATAAACAATAAAGTAATAAACCACACTGTTCGCCAAAACGGCTGTTCAATTTCAAAATGCAATTTTAAAATTTTACTTGCCTCTATGCCATTCGCATTGGCGCCTTTCAGCAGTAAAGTGTAAATGCCCGATGATAAATTAGCAAACTCTATTTCGCCTTTTTTCCCCGCAAAACGCCAGCCTTTGTCAATTCCCTGAAGCTGATAATAATAACGGTTGTTCAAAGGATTATTAAAATCAGTAACGGCCCATTTGAAAATAAAATCATTTACATCAATATGAAAACGCATTAATCCTGAGGTATCCGCTTTGACTGGTTTACCGTCAACAATCATTTCCATGAATTTTAAATCCGGTACTTTTTGTATCGATTCTAGCAATTTTCCTGGTTGAAATGAACTGAGAAAATCCGGACAAGCAAATACCATCCGTCCGTCGGAGCGACAATAAAGAACCCCATCCATATTATTAATTAACAATCCATCTGCCGTAGAAAAATGATTCACAGATTTTGTTTCCGGATTATAACTACAAAGGCCATTTTGTGTAGCAAGCCATAAATGACCAATGCTATCAAATGCGATGGAACGGATAGGCTTATCCGAAAGCTCCGGCAGCGTTATTTTCCGTAACCTCCGAAGAGCGCAGTTCCAGGTAAACAACGAACTGCCGTAGAAAGAATAGCAATAACCATCTTTATAAATTAATTGGGTTATCGTAGCTCGTAGTCCTAATTCTTTAATGAATGGTTTGGAAAAGTCATTCGTTTGCCTGTTATAAAGAATAACGCCTTCGTCATAGTCGCCCATCCATATGTTTCCGGCATCATCCTGCACTGCATCAGATATTACCAAAGGTTTTGGAACATTGTAGGTACTGATAAAATTTTTAAAAACCTGGTGAATATTTTCAAAAGCTGCGTCAGCCCTCCAGATTCCATTGCGCCAGGGAAATAACCACCAATTTCCTGTTTTGTCTTTCAATAATGTTGTTATAAAATTAATGGTTGATGATGTTTGAGTCGAAGAAGGGATGCGTTGGAGGGTTATTTCATCACTGTTCAAATTAATATCAGCCACGCCTTCTGAGGTTCCGGCAACCAGGTGACCCGCATTACCATATTTTAAACTTAAACAGGAAATGTCGTGATATTCTGAGGGAGCTGGAAAATTATCCGTTTCGTTGAGTTCATGATCAAATGCTTTTAA
>JBQCFI010000029.1:0-19270 GCA_051959325.1 Ginsengibacter sp.
CAGCAGGTCGCCCTCGGCGGTGACGGCGGTGAGCCAGGGGCGGGCGGCGAGCAGGGCCTCGGCGTCCTCGAGGGAGTCGACGACGACCACGTCGCGCAGCAGCGTGCGGACGGCGGCGTCCACCTCGGATAACTCTTTAAAAACTAAAAACCCATTAAATGAAAAAGTTAATAGCGATTGCATTTTGTGTTGCAATCTTCACATCTGCAAAATCTCAACGCATCTATGTGCAGGGAGGTGTAAACCTTGCCAACATCAGCACTTCAAATTCAGGATCGACGGAAAAAAACAATTTACTAACAACCTTCAATGCAGGAGTTCTGGTACGCTCGAACAAAGCAGAACCAGTCGCTTTGGAAACTGGTTTACTTCTGGATGGAAGAGGTTCGAAGTCTGAAAGCGGCTCTGGTACAAATTATTACAAGGCCACTTTTAATCCGCTTTATCTTGAACTGCCTGTGAACTTGGTTGTTCGTTTACCTCTTTCAAATACAGCATCTAATATTTTTATTAATGCAGGTCCATATCTTGCGATGGGTATTGCCGGTAAATCCAAAGTAGAGGGACAATTGGCTGGGGTAGCAATCAATTCTTCAAAGAATATACAATTTACCAGTACTGATCCTACAGAAAATGATCAGGCATATTCTAAACTAAAAAGATTTGATTATGGCGCAAATATCGGTGCAGGTGTTGATTTGGGTAAAATATTAATCAAAGCAAATTACGGATTAGGCCTTGCAAAGATCAACTCAACTCAAACAAACAACAGCACAAATGATAAAAATAAATATCGCACGTGGAGCATTTCATTAGGAGTACCTTTTGGCGGCAGATAACATTTGTTTCAATAAAAAGAAAAAGGTTGTCAGTAAACATTGACAACCTTTTTTAGGCAATTTATTATTTTAAAAAAGTTATCAAGTAATTTCTTTTGCAACTTTTACGATCACGTTTGGTTTTCCTAAAGTATAATAATGTAATACAGGAACTCCGGCTTTTTTGAGTTCTTTCGATTGTTCCAGTAACCATTCGGTTCCCACAGCTTCTACTTCAGCATCCGTTTTGCATTTCATAATTTCATTGCTCAGTTCTGTTGGAATATCTACATGAAATGTACGTGGCAAAACGGTAAGCTGTTTCCGGGTAGTAATGGGTTTTAAACCGGGAATAATGGGAATTTCGATTCCCGCATCACGGCATTTTTTTACGAAATCAAAATATTTTTGATTATCGAAAAACATTTGCGTGGTGATGTAATCCGCTCCGGCCTCCACTTTCATTTTTAGGTAGCGCAAATCGCTTTGCATGTTCGGCGCTTCAAAATGTTTTTCAGGGTAGCCGGCTACACCGATACAAAATTGAGTTTTGTAACCGTCGCGGATATCATCCTCCAGATAGATTCCATTATTCAGATTGACCACCTGTTTTAAAAGATCAATGGCATAAGCGTGACCGTTTTCTTCCGGTTCAAAAACGGCTTCATTTTTTGCGGCATCCCCGCGAAGCAATAGAACATTATCAATACCAAGAAAAGCAAGATCGATCAAAGCGTTTTCCGTTTCCTGCAGGTTGAATCCTCCACAAATTAAATGCGGCACTGCATCTATTTTATAATGATTCATAATAGCCGCACAAATACCCACCGTTCCCGGCCTTTTTCGAATTTCTACTTTTTCAAAACTGCCATCGGCTTTCTTTTTAAAAACCTGCTCACTGCGATGATAAGTTACATTGATAAATGCCGGTTTAAATTCCATCAACGGATCAAGATGATTGTAAATAGACTCAATCGTCTTGCCTTTTAATGGTGGAAGAATTTCAAAAGAAATAGCGGTACCTTTTGATTCCTTTATATGATCGGTAACTTTCATTTTTAAAAAATAGGATGCAAACTTAAGTGGTAAAAAATAAAATGCAAAGAACGGCTGCTCAAACGCTGCTAACTTTTTCAATTCATTTCATATCTGATGTTTCATTTTTAAATTACCAGACCGTAATGCTAGTGAATAAAAAAAGCCAGGATCCCGGTTGCCACCAAGGTAATTCCTGTTATAATGCCGGCATTGTGTTCCAAAGAATGCCAGTTCAATTTCAAAATTCCCAGGTATGCGAAACGCACCAGCAACACCATGCCGAGCGTGGTGATAATTAAATATAATGCAGCAATAAACCAAAGCAACCATTTTGCCTGCGCACCGGCTAATAAAAAATATGCTTCGATTTCCATACACGGCGACAAAAACATAGCGAGTACTAAAGCAATAATAATTTTCTTTTTAGAATGCTTTTTCTGAATGTTTTCATCCAAATGAAAATGCCGGTGAGTGTGGTGACGATAAATGAAAACAATTCCCAAAAGAATTAAAATTATAGGGGCAAAAAAATGGGTGAAATATTCAACATTATCTGCCAGTTGAGCGCCAATAAAAGCAAGCACGATTCCAATAATAACCGTACTGATTCCATGAGCTATGGCGGAAATAAAAGTCACTTGCGTTACTTCAGCAACAGTCCATTCTTCTTTTCTTCCAATAGCAATTACCGGCAGCCAGTGATTGGGAATCGTAGCGTGCAAAAGGCTTAAAATAATACTTCCGGTAATGATACTAAACATCCAAAAAATTCAATTTAAACGCTGAAAAATGAAAATAGGGTGCAAGGTCTTATTTTATTGTGGTAAACTTTGAAAAAACATGGTAAGATGAAAATAATTAATTCAGCAAGTCACAAATATCCTGGATTCTGGTTTTCAGTAAAGCAATAAATATCGCCTGTTTTATATTTTTAATTCCCTTTTTTAAATGTCACTTAATTTAAATTTTTCGGGTGCAAAAACAGGATGAATTATTTTTGCATTTAAATTTTTTCTATTGATCGAACAAAAAATAAATTACAACAAACCTATTACAGCGGTTCTTGTATCGGTAATACAGAATGGACAAACGGAACACCAGGTAAAAGAATATTTGGAAGAATTGAAATTCCTTGCCGAAACTGCTGGCGCTGAAACCGTGAAAACATTCATGCAAAAACTGGATCATCCGGATAGCCGCACTTTTGTAGGGAAAGGAAAATTAGAAGAAATAAAAAATTTTACCCAAAGAAAACATGTTGATCTTCTGATTTTTGACGACGAACTTACCGGCTCGCAAATTTCTAATATTGAAAAAGAGTTAAAGGTAACCACGATAGACAGAAGCGATTTGATTCTCGACATTTTTGCATCAAGAGCTAAAACGGCGCAGGCAAAAGTGCAGGTAGAACTGGCACAATACCAATACATTCTGCCCCGATTAAAAGGGATGTGGAAACACCTCGAAAGGCAAGGAGGCGGCATTGGAAGCCGCGGCCCGGGTGAAACAGAAATAGAAACTGATCGGCGAATTGTAAAAGATAAGATCAGCTTGCTTCGCAAACGATTATCTGAAATTGATAAACAATCCTTTACTCAAAGAAAAGAACGTGGAGAATTTATAAGAGTTGCTTTGGTTGGATATACCAATGTGGGAAAATCGACGATCATGAATTTGTTGAGCAAGAGTGATGTTTTTGCAGAAAATAAATTATTTGCTACGTTGGATACAACGACACGAAAGGTTGTTTTGGGACACACACCTTTCCTTTTGAGCGATACGGTCGGATTTATCAGGAAACTTCCGCATCATCTTATTGAAAGTTTTAAAAGTACCTTGGATGAAGTGCGCGAAGCAGATATTTTAGTGCACGTTGTAGATATTTCGCATCCGAAATACGAAGAGCAGTTGGCTGTGGTAAATAAAACGTTACAGGAATTAAAAAGTTTTGAAAAGCCTGTCATTACTGTATTTAATAAAATGGACCAATACGAAAAAAACACTTTTGACGAATGGCTGGAACCGGAAGTAAAACAACAATTACTGGATGAACTGAAAGAGCGCTGGCAAGCCTATACCAATGGAAATTGTGTTTTTATTTCGGCTACAGAAAAAACAAATATTGATGAATTGCGACAAGTGGTTTTGAACCAGGTAAGAAAACTTTATCAACAAAAATATCCTTACAAAGCTGAATTTTTTTATTGATGGAGAAACGTGAGACCTGGATTAAGATCGCAGGGAATATTGAGGAAATAAATTTCAGGAACAATGTTGCGACGATTCAAATCAATGAACGATCAATCTGTATTATTAAAACCTTGAATGGCTTAAAATCCTGTTCATCCAGATGTCCACATGCAGGCGGAGATCTATCGACCGGATTTTTAGACGCAAAAGGAAATATTGTTTGCCCGGTGCATCATTACCGGTTCAATCTGACTCACGGCAGAGACACCAATGGAGAAGGATATTTTTTGAAAATATTTCAAATAAAAGAAAATACTGATGGCATTTGGTTGAGCATCTAAGACTCAGATACAACCTGAGAGAATTCAGCTATATTTTTCCGTATTTTTTATAATATCCAATCAACATTGCTACCACTGCATTGTAAGTGTGGATGCCTTGCGGCTGCTTATTTAACTTCAAATAATTCCCGTACACCCAGGTGATTGCCGGCTCTAAAAAGCTTTGATGCGTATTGTTAAATTTTCGCAATTCACGAATGTCATCTTTTACTTCCGGAATCAATTGTTGCAGTGCGTGACGAGAAGAGACGGAATCAAAATAGAATACTTCCCGATTCGCATAAATGAAAAGATCAAAATAAGCGGAGTAATGAAAAAGGGTGTCATATGAATTTACCGCTGCTAAATAACCCACAAAATTGGCTGCATTTTCTTTCGCATAACCAAGCTGATGTGCCATTTCATGCGTTGCAATATATGGCTGCAAAAATTCCGGAACGGTTGTATTGATTTGCGCTTCGCCGGTAAAAGGATTATAATAACCAGTAAAACCCAGGTAATCACCGGCGATTCCATAAAGAGACGATTTTACCGAAAGACCTTTATATTTAAGAAAAGGATAAGTCTTTTGTGCTTCTTCATAGCTTTTTTCTGCGCGATGTATCAGTTCTTTTTTTGTCGGATATCGTTCATGATTTCTGAGCACCGCAATTTTAGAAGCATTTACTTTTTCCAGTAAAAGTTTTTGGAGCATTATCAGATCAGAAGTATCGTATTTTAAATGTTTTAAATCCAGTTGAAATGCAATTCCTTTCCGGTTATAATTTATTCCCCAAAAAATATTAAAAATGATATAAATAAAAGCAAGCAACAAAAATAAATTGAGCAATTTTTTCAGAGCAGCCTTGCCGTGAAGCTTCTTTTTGAAGAGTAGGTGTATATTTTTAATGATCTTCCAAATGAGCCAGAAACCTGCAAGGAAATATAAAACATCACCAAAACTAAACGGAATCCAGCCAAAAAGAAAGCGAAGAATTTTTGAAAAACCAACATAAAATCCTGAAGAATAAAGAGCCTCTACCCCAAGACTGTTTGCAGAAAAAATTTTAATTAAAACAATCAGTAAAAAAGCGATAACCCATAAATATTTTTTTTCCCGGAAATATTTTTTCACATTCATAAACAATTATTGCTTTTCCCTGAATTTAGTCTTCATTAAAAATATTTCTCATTCTAAAATAAATTCTCTCCGGTTTTGAGGATCATTTACTATGTGAATTTTAAATTAAAGAAAAATTAAAGTTAACATATAAAACTTCTTTGTTGAAGACATCTTTCCATTAGCGGTTAAATTGCCAAGATATTAACGAAAAAAATTAAAATGTACGAGATGTGTACGGAAAATTCGGTCTTTTCCCTTACCTTTGCAGCCCTTTTATTTTTTTAGTTATGGGCAACCACCGTGAATATGATATTGCTTTTGTAGGATTAAAACCGGGTTTCCACGAATTTAACTATCAAATAGAGGATAAGTTCTTTGCTGATTACAAGATCACCGATTTCAGCGATTGCCATGCTTCTGTAAAGTTGACTCTCGAGAAAAACACATCATTTATGCTGTTGAAATTCGAGATCGGAGGAAGTGTGAATGTAATTTGTGATCGTTGTGGAAATACTTTGCCGATGGATCTTTGGGATGAATTTAAACTGGTAGTAAAACAGGTTACAAATCCTGAGGAAATGAATCAAAATGAGGAAGACGCGGATGTTTTTTATATTTCACAAACAGAAAGTCATCTTCATCTTGCCGGCTGGATTTATGAATTCATCTTGTTGAGTGTTCCAAATCAGCGCATGTGCAGTGAAGATGAAATGGGCGGCCCGCAATGCAATAAAGAAATTCTGGCGATGCTGAAAAAAATGAAATCAACAGTTACTGAAAATAATCATCCTTTTGAAAAAGGATTGGAACAATTTAAAAAAAACAATAATTAATCATATTTAATCTACGGTTATGCCAAATCCAAAGCGCAGACACAGTCAGCAAAGAAGTGCAAAAAGAAGAACACATTATAAAGCGGATGCACCCACATTGAGTGTTGACGCTACCACAGGTGAAACTCATGTTCGTCACCGCGCACATACAAGTGAAGGAAAATTATTTTATAAAGGAAAACTAGTGGCTGAAAAAGCGCCTGCCAAAGCCTGATAAGTTGTTTTCTTTTTTATACAATCCAAAGATAAAGTTTGATTCACTTCAACTTTAACTTTGGATTTTTTTTGCATTGAATCGAAATAATTAAAATTTACAGTTTATTTTTATCGAAAATATTTTAAGGTAATATCTATGAATATAGCACTTGATATGATGGGAGGTGATTATGCACCGCTGGAAACTATAAAAGGGGTTAAACTTTTTCTGTCTGAAAATAATAAATATAATGTCGATCTTACATTAATAGGCGATGAAAACCAACTGATTCCACTAATAAATGAACATGAAATAACGGCTGAAAATATAACTGTGGTGCACGCCTCTGAAGTAATTGAAATGCAGGAGCATCCTACAAAGGCGCTAAAGGAAAAACAACAATCCTCTATTTCTATTGGCTTTCATTTATTGGCTTCCGGCAAAACGGACGCATTTATCAGTGCAGGAAATACAGGTGCCATGATGGTCGGTTCATTATACAGCATCAAAGCAATTACCGGCGTTGCCCGTCCTGCTATTGGCGCCTATATTCCAGGAGAAGGTGGAAAACTGTCTTTGTTGGTGGATGTAGGTCTGAATGCGGATTGCAAACCTGAAAACCTGGCACAATTCGCTTTATTAGGATCGCTGTTTTCCAAATACATTTTGAATGATGAAAACCCAAGAGTCGCGCTCATCAATGTAGGTGAAGAGGAAGGTAAAGGAAACATTCTGTGCCAGGCAACTTATCCGTTGCTGAAAGAAAACCAGCGAATTAATTTTGTAGGAAATGTAGAAGGCCGTGATCTTTTGATGGGCAAAGCTGAAATCTATATATGTGATGGATATACCGGGAATGTCATTTTGAAATTTGCTGAATCCATATATGATATTGTGCAAAAACGCAAGATTGACGATGAGTATTTCAACCGTTTTAATTTTGAAATGTATGGCGGCGTGCCCGTTTTGGGCGTAAATAAACCGGTAATTATCGGACATGGCATTTCTACAGCAGGCGCTTTTAATAACATGATCCTGATGGCAAAAAAAATGATCGAACAGGATTTTATTGAAAAAATCAAAAAGAATTTTGATTGATCAGCAACAGCAGCAAAAAGACAAATAACCACGATTTCTGTTTGGATTTTACTTTCTTTTAATCAGCTTTTCAAACATCTCCACATTCATTTTGTATTTTCTTTTTGAAGTACAGATCCTTCATATTTCTGCTTATTTTACTTTATTAAATTTATCTTCCTCTCATAATATTCTCCTGCTTTTTTACACTATTTTTATCGGGTTAAAATACCTGATGAAGCTTCAAATAAAATATTTAGTAACGATTGTAATTACCGGCATCTTTTCATTAATGCAGCTTCGTTCATTTGCTCAAAATGATACGCTTCCAAAAAAGCAACAGGATTCAGCAGCTCATAAAACTTTTTTGGGGAAAATGATCGATAATTTCAAAAAAGATACCACCGAAGTAGACCGGGCTTATATTTTAAAAAGAAATGAAGAAGCTTTCAAACAATACGATGGTCTGATCATACGGAATATTTATATTGACCGCCTTCCATTCGGGATTTCCATTGGCGACACTTCAAAAAGATTGATTAACCGGCTGACACAACTGGCAAATGATCTTCATCATATTACCAAAAGCAGGGTAATTGAAAACAATTTATTTTTTAAAAAAGGCGAACCAATCAAACCATTTCTGATGGCGGATAATGAAAGATATCTGCGGCAATTGCTTTATTTGCAGGATGCCGATTTTTTTGTATTCCGCACCAGGCCGGGTTCTGACTCGGTAGATGTAGTTGTAGAAACGAAAGACGTTTTTTCTCTCGGCGGCGCGATAAACAGTCTTGGATTAAAGCAATCAAACATTCAATTCAGGGAGGATAATTTTGCAGGAACCGGGAATGCAGGAGTTGTTTATGCACTTTATGATGATACCCGAAAGAATAATTTTGCTTTTGGAGGAGAATATAACAGCAGAAATATCGGCGGCAGTTTCATGGACGGGAAAATCGGTTACCAAAGTTTTTATCCTACACTTAACGGCCCCAAAGAAGAAAATAATTATTATATAAATCTTTTGAAACCACTCGTAAACCGGTATATGCAGTGGAGTTATGAGTTTGATGCATCTTATCATGCCACACGCAATCTTTATACCTCCGATTCACTTTATTTTTCTGATTTGCGCTACCGGTATTATAATATAGAAACCTGGGCCGGTTATAATATTAACGCAAAAGATTTTACGACGGAAGAGGAATCAAAAAAATTAAGAAAACTGGTTGGTGTCCGATTTATTAACCAGAAATTTGAAATGCTTCCACAAAAATATGTATCGAACTACAACTGGCAATTTGCAGACCTCACTGCGATTCTCGGTACAGTAACTTTTTACCGGCAAAACTTTTATAAAACCAAATACATTTATGGATTTGGCAGAAATGAAGATATTCCCGAAGGATTGTTATTAACGCTTACCGCGGGCTATACTCTGAAACAAAATATTTCTCGCCCTTTCATTGGTTTTAATTATCAACGCTATCAGTTCAATAAAAGAAACAATTATTTAAGTTATACGATTCGCGCAGAAGGCTATCTGAATAAAACAAGCATCGAAGACATAAACTTTCTCGGCAGTGTTTTTTACTTTGATCATTTAAAAACGATTGGTACAAGGTGGAAGCAGCGTTTTTTTCTCAATTTCGATCTTGCCCAACAGGTGAATACGGTTTTGAATGAGCCTTTATTTGCAAATAGCCCGTTTGGAATGCCGGAATATGGTACAGATCACTCTGACAACGATCGCGAAGGTGGCACTTTGCGAACGACCGTAAAAGCGGAATCAGAATTTTTTAGTCCGTGGTCGCTTGTAGCTTTTCGATTCGCACCTTTTGTTTTTAGCAACCTGGGCGTATATTCACCTTATCTTTCCAATACCAAAATTTTAAGTTCAGTTGGCGGCGGAATCCGAACAAGAAATGAAAGTTTTGTTTTTGGAACCATTGAATTCAGGGGATATTATTTCCCTGAAAAAAACTTTTATAATGAAAAATTCCGGTTTTCATTATCCACAAATGTGATTTTTAAATACAATACGCAATTTGTAACAAAGCCGGATTTTATCCAGGTAAACTAACGGCCGGATTGATCGAAATTAAAATGAGAAAAAAGAAAATGGCCTGCAAAAATCGTTCGAAAAATTAATGATATACGGTTACTGCTAATTCAATCATTTCAAATATCTTTAAAATAAATTTACAGGAATGAAATTGTTGTTCCGGCGCTATTTTGAACTTGCATTTTGGATCACTGCGCTTTTGTTACTGGCATTCATGGATCCGGGAAGCAGTACGCATTATTCATTTTGTATTTTCAAATTTATCGGAATAAAATTTTGTCCCGGCTGTGGACTCGGTCATTCCATCAGTTATTTATTTCATGGAGAATGGCGTGCTTCTTTTGCCGCACATCCATTAGGTATTTTTGCTTTAGTGGTGATCGCGCTTAGAATCTATAAACTTTTAATGCTTCATATTTTTTCTCATTTTCAAAATCAGCTTTATGGACAATAATTACAACTCGGTAAACCCCATCCTACTAAAATATTTGTATGATATTACCCCGGAAGAATTAATCACCATTAATTCCCGAACCAGCGGCTTTACAGATGACCAGCTAAGCCAGTTTTGCATGATCTACCGGTCCAAACGAAAAGATCCGCAAATAATTTTAATTCTGTGCCTGCTGGGATTGGTAGGCGTTGCAGGAATTCAGCGTTTTGTAATCGGAAATATCGGACTCGGAGTCTTGTATTTTTTCACCGCGGGATTGTGTTTTGTCGGAACGATCATCGATGCAATAAATTACAAAGAACTGGCAATGGAATACAACGCAAAAATGATCACCGAAACTTTGTCTATGTTGAATATGATAAGAAGATAATTGGTTTCTTTTTATAACTATCAGTACAATTCGACCACCTTTTCTGATTCGCTGCTTTCAAAGGCTGCAAGGATGATTTTAATTACTTCTGCGCCTTCTTCTGCCGTTACTGGCAAAGGCTGATTGTTCCGGATCGCCTCGTAGATCGCATTATAATAGTCATTATAATTTCCCTGCTCGGAAGTAATAAATTCGATCACTTCTTTTCCTTTGATCTCTGTATGCAAAAGACCTTTCTCTGTTTCTGGTTCTGTGCCCCAGTTTTTTTTACCGGGAATAACTCCTTCCTTCAGCAAGGTTTCCTGTATATCCGTTTTTGGTTTGATGAATGAACCTTTTAACCCGTGCAAAATATATCCCGGCAGCGCTTCACGAACGATATAACTTGCTTTTAATCGCACCCTTAATTTTGGATAATACAAAAGCAATTCAAAATAATCATCGACTTTTGAGTTTGGGCGGATGATCCTGATATCGGCAAAAATCTTCTCGGGTTTTCCAAATAGTTGTAAAGCCTGGTCTATCAAATGTGAACCCAAATCGTACAAAACGCCGGCACCTGGCCCTGGGGTTTCCTTGTGTACTTTAGGACTTAGTTCTTCCCGAAACCGGTCAAAATGCATTTCCACTTCTACCAGTTCGCCCAATAAGTTTTGTGATACTACTTTTTTGATCGTTTTGTAATCGCTGTCGTAACGGCGGTTTTGATAGACTGACAAAACCCTGTTTTGCTTTTTTGCAAGTTCTATCAAATCATTAGCCTGGCTCACATCTATGGTAAAAGGCTTTTCAACAATGACGTGTTTACCCGCTTCCAACGATTTTTTCGCATATTCATAATGCGTATAATTGGGCGTATTTACAATCACCAATTCTACCAGGTCATCAGCAAGCATCGCTTCCAGCGTACGATACGTTTTCACTTCAGGAAATTTTTCGTGTGCCAGATCCTTTGTTCTTTCCCAAACGGCATAAAAATTAAAATGAGGATTAATGGATAAAAACGGCGAATGAAAAACCAATCCACTCATTCCAAATGAACAAAGTGCAGTATTAATGGGATTCATAATTTTAAAGTTGAAGGTTCATGTTTGAAAATTGAAGTTGAAGGCTTTTAACTTTGAACCAATCTATTCTGTTTTTTCACCCACGAACCACTGTTCCTTATTTTTAAACAATACATTGAAGGTAGTAAGCGTTCCGTAAATCCGCGTAATATATTGTTGAAGGTTTACTTTGTCTTCGTCGCTTAAGTTTTTATTGGAATTGATCTGTTGTTCCATTACCCTTATCCTGTCGCGCAGCATCACTATTTTATGAAAGAAAACTTCTACCGGAACTTCCTTTGGTTTTTGCGTTCTATCCGCCGGCTGCAACAGCATGGTTCCACCTTTCCAGCGATCGCCAAGCGGCACAATCTCTGAAGTATCGCTCCAAAGCCGCAGAATTTTTAATAATGATCTTTCTACATCGCTGGTCGTTTCTAATTCAACGGTTACATTTTCGGGAATGATCTCTTCCAGTTTATCGTCATTTTTATCAATTTCTTTTATGCCATCACTGATAAATGAAATAAGATAAGTCGCCAGTCGTACACCTACAATTACTCCCGGCCCGTATTGCATATGCTGCAACCTCGTTCCGATTCCAAGCCTTAATTGTTCTGTATTTTGATCCATATTTTATTTTTTTTTCAAAAATTCTGTTGTAAAAAATGTTTTCAAAAATTATAAATAAAATTATCAGCAAATAAACAAATATTGCTCATTTGTATTTTTCATTTTCATATTTGTCATTCGGTCTTGCCCAATGATTAGACATAACGCGCTTTCGAGTCTGTAAGTAACGTTGCAGATCAAAACGTGCATTTTCATGTTTTACATTTTCAGTACATCAGCAGATTAGCTGATCTTCACTCCTTTTTCTGTCAAATATTTTGAAACGGCATTGTACACCTCACTGCGCGCCAGTTCCCTTTTTGTTACGTCCTCACACCAAAAATACACCTTCAGCTGTGTCGTTTCAGAAGTTACCGTATTGATAAATATTTCAGGTTCTTTTTCTTTCACCACATCGGGAAGCGTTTTTACGATCTGCAATATTTCTTCACGCATTTCTTTCGAAGTTTTATCTACGGTAAAAGTGAGATCCACACGAATGTAATTTTCATTTAAGCTCCAGTTGACAAAAGTACCCGACAAAATCGTCCCATTTGGAATGATGACTTCAGCGCCATCAGGAGTAAGTAGCGTGCTTGACCGCATGCTTATTTGCTTTACGCGGCCTTTACTGGCGCCGATCTCTACAGAATCTCCAATGTGAAGTGTGCGGTCAAAAATGAGAATGATACCCGAAACGAAATTGTTTACAATATTTTGCAAACCAAGCCCTATACCGACGCTCAATGCGCCAAGAATCACCGTGATTTTGTCTATCGCCAATCCTGAGGCAGCAACAGCCAGCAAAAAACCAACTACCAAAAGAATGAGTTTGATGATCATAAGTTTAGATCCCGGCCCTTTATTGTCAAAGATGATCTGATCACCGATATCGCCAAAAAAATAACCGATATATTTTTGGAGAAAATTAGCTGCCCATAAGATCAATACAAACAGAATGAGGCCGCCATAAGTGAATTTGAAACTGCCGATAGAGCGAACTGTCGATAACACGTCACTGATGCCGCCCCATATCAGGTTATACACATTGAGGTTGGTAAAAAATACGACAAGCCAGATGATGAATGAAAAAAAGACGACAATACGCCTTACGCCGGCGGCAATTTCCTGATGATTAAAGCCACCAATATACTCTTTACGAACCCTGCTGCTATGCATCTGAAGCATAAAAGCCTCTGTAACGGCATGGACAAAAATAACCAATCCTGCAGTTTGTATGAACGCATATGTTCCTGTCGATCCAAAGACCTGCATCAATGTGACGCGACCGAAAAGATTACACAGCACCGCCAAAAAATTGAACAAGGTGTATAATGCGGCTGTAAACACAATAAATTTATGTTCTTTATATTTCTTCCGGTAATTAAGAAATGCATAAAGCCCAAGCAAAACGCAAAGACTGTTTAAGATAAACAACAACCAACGATTGAAATAAAACGGTAAACCGAGATATCGCAACACAGATTGGCACAGGAATAAAAGAATAAAGATGATCCACAGAGTAAATAATTGCTTGGAAAGCCGCTTCCAGAAACAATACGTAAGCGTGATCATTAATAAAAACTCAATAGTGGCAATATAAATAAAAGGAGCGTCCAGGTCGAACAACGGGGCGAGGTTCAACATCAGGATCAGCGATGCAAAATATGGATGGCTGTTGATATATTCAAAATGAAAATCATTGATGCTCTCAAGCTTATTTCTTTTTGCAAGGCTTTTGAAATTATAAAAGATCCAAAAGAAAAAGACGATACCACAAAACAGCAGCAAAAGCAACTGGTTGTGGGTGTTTGAGAAATAATAGTTCGTTATTTTCTTTTCAGACTTGATTGATTTCTTAAATTCCGTGGAAATCAGGCGGTCTGTTTTGCCTTTTCTGAATTGCCACAGGTAGAAGCTTTCTTTACCAAATATTCTTGATCCGGTAGATTGAATCAGTGTTTTTACCTGTAGTTGCAATTCATCAGCGGTAATTAGATTGTCAGATGTGCGCGCCTGCGCATTATGCACCAGCAGGCTTACACTTTTGATGAGACTATCCGTTTTTTTCCATTTGATACGAAGCTGTAACAATTGTGTTTTGAATGAATCGCGTAAATCGCGGTCGCGTAGAATTTTCCGGATCAGCGTATCTTTTCTCAGTTGCAGAATTTGCGTTTTAAATCCGTTTACGATGCTGTCATATTGATTCAATTGCCTGGCAAATGAATTGGAATTTTTATTCACCTGTTTGAGAATAATGTCAAACATCTGCAGGTTGCGCATGTTCAAAGTGCGGTCGTTCATGCTGAGACGTTCTTTGATAATGGCAATCGCTGAATCGTCGTCATTGAGATTGTCGCTTATCGCTTCGATATTTGGAACCGGCTCTGATAAAACTGAGGCTTTATTCAAAGTTTGAAAAACCCTTTCTATGCTCAATAAATAATCATTGCGGGTAACCGTATCATTTCCTGAGAAGATCGAAACTTCCACCGGAGGTTTAGGCAATGATGAATCATTATTCTGAGCAAGAACAACGCCCGAGCCAAAGAGAAAAATAATAATAAACGAAAAAAGCTTCATAATCTTAAATTCAAATCCATTCACAAAATATAAAAGTACGGAAGCAACCGGTTTTAATAAAAAACCGATTATTTCAATACACAATAACGATCATCATTCTAAATCAAAAAATTCACTTGAACAAACAGTAAACAAACATTCAACCAAAATTTGTATTAAGCAACAGTAAGATGGAATCCAAACAGTGAAGGTTTTTATTGAAAAGCGAAAGAGCAAAAGAAGCCGGCTGAAATTTTCCCTTGCTTTCAAATGATCCAATAAATAAAACAGAAAAAGCGTTTTTTGTTCGTTTGTTGGGTAAATAAACAAAGCGACTTTCCGGCAAACACATATTTAACCAAAATTTGCATTTTAACATCGTAAAAAGAATATAATAATTTGAAAAAAGTAAAATCATTATTTTATTAATTGCGTACTTTGTTGTCTGAAAACTATTAAAAATGAAAAAAATCCTCACCAACCGCTTGTTTCTGTACCTTTTTATTATCGTTCTTGCTTCATCCGTATCGTCATGCAAGAAAGATAAGGGAGCCTCTACTCCAACTACTCCAACCACTCCAAAGGCTTTATCGGACGCAGATTCTTTGAAGTATTTGATGTACCGGATCATGGAGGTAAGTTTTGTAGATAACGGCAGAGACAGCAGCTATGATCTTCCCTCTTATTATTGGTACAACCAGGTGCCAAAATTAGACCCATTGAGCAGTGCATACGATTCTGCAGATGTATTGCTTGCAAAAATTAAAACCTATCCGATCAACCCAGGCACCGGAAAGCTTTTCGACAAATACAGTTTTTTGGATCACGGGCAGGTAGCCGGAGAAATTCAGCAGGGAGTTGGCGGGGACCTCGGAATGCAGGTAACTTATGCAAGAGATAACAGCGGTAAAACTTTTTTATACGTTTTATTTGCCGATAAAAATTCACCAGCTGGCCAGGTGGGTGTTACACGCGGTTGGGAAATCACTGCGATAAACGGAGATACAAATATCGGGTATGATGCGAGCAATGGGCCAAATGTGCAAAAAGTAATCAACGCAGTTTACTATGCTCCATCTGCTTCATTTACTTTTAAATCTCCAGCAGGAACTTCCATCACAAAAACACTTACACAAGCTGTGTATAATATCAATCCTGTTTTATTTGATTCTGTATATTCTGTTGGTTCTAAAAAAGTGGGTTATTTTGTTTTCAACACTTTTTCAGCCGTAGACAATGGAAATGGCGCCACTCTTACCAAACAGGAATTAAACAGGGTGTTCGCTAAATTTCAATCTGCCGGAATTTCTTCTTTGATTGTTGATCTGAGATATAATGGCGGTGGCGCTGTACAAACAACTGAATACCTGGATAGCCTGATTGCACCTGCTTCGGTTGCCGGAAAAGAAATGTATCATTACTTATATAATGATAAGCTCACCGCTATGCAAAGCCAGATCGGGCTGCAGGATAAAGTAATGTTTGCTGCCGGTGGAAGTTTGAACCTCGATCATGTATTTTTTATCGGCAGCGGAAATACCGCATCTGCAAGCGAGTTGACCATTAATAATCTGAAACCTTATATGGATGTAAAACTGGTGGGCGATACCACGTATGGAAAACCGGTTGGTTTCTTTACTTTTCACATTACCGACTTTCCAAATGGTGGCGCAGAAAAAGATCTCGCAGATCTTTATGCCATTAATTTTGAAACAAGAAATGCTAATAACCAGGGTGGATATTTCGATGGTTTAATTCCTGATGCCCAGGCAAGCGATTTTGTAAATATTCCATGGGGAAATCCCAGCGATGATAACCTGAAGAAAATATTTAGTTATATCTCCACAGGAGTTTATGGACGTAAATCGGCTGGAGAAAGAATGGCGGAAAACAGCTCACTTCGGCTTTCTGTTCCGGCTACCATTCATCCTTTACGATTCAATGGGATGGTGGATTACCGGATTAGTCGCCAAATGAAAGGTATTATCAATAAGAGTTTAAGAAGAGGCTAATTTTTCATTTTTTTCAATTCCTTCCAATCAATCGGGTTTGATGATCCTTTTGTTTTGGAAGGTTTTTTTTGAATCCGATTTTTCCATTATCAAACGGGAAGTGCAACAAAACATCAACCGGCAGCGTCAAAAGGTTTTCAGACCGCAAACAAAGAAGGGTTGATTGAAAAAGTTTGTATAAATCGTTGAATATCAGCATTATTTGGGAAATGGCTCTGATTGATGCAATTTTGCATCTATGATTCATTTTGAAAAGTTTGTTTTAGATAACGGTTTAAGGGTAATTGTGCATGAAGACAAAAGCACGCCAATGGCAGTAGTAGATGTAATGTATGATGTTGGCGGGCGCGATGAAGACGAAGGCCGTACCGGATTTGCTCACCTGTTTGAACACCTCATGTTTGGAGGAAGCCTTCATATTGAATCGTATGATGAACCACTGCAAATGGCCGGTGGCGAAAACAATGCTTACACCACCAACGACCTCACCAATTATTATTGCCAGTTGCCGGCAGAAAATATAGAAACCGCTTTCTGGCTTGAAAGCGATCGCATGTGTTCACTTGCCTTCAATGAAAATTCGCTTGAAGTGCAAAGAAAAGTAGTGAGCGAAGAATTTAAAGAGCAATACATCAATAAACCCTACGGCGACGTTTGGCACAAGCTTCGCGAACTTGCATACAAGGTGCATCCTTATAAATGGATGACGATCGGGCAGGATTTGAGCCACATTGAAAATGCGAAGCTGCAGGATGTAAAAGATTTCTTTTACAAACATTACACACCTTCAAACGCGATACTTACGGTTGCCGGAAATGTAACGGCTGAACAGGTAAAAGCGCTTGCCGAAAAATGGTTTGGCGATATTCCTGGCGGAAAAAAACATGTGCGTAAAATAAAGCAGGAACCGGAGCAGAAAGAACCACGGATGATGGAAGTAGCAGAAAGTGTACCGCTGAATGCACTTTATAAATGCTGGCACATTGGTTCACGGCTTGATAAACGATATTATGTGGATGAAGTAATTACGGAAATTCTGGGTGGCGGAGCCTCATCCAGGTTGTTTCAAAGCCTGGTAAAAGAACAGCAACTATTCAGCAGCATCGATTGCTCACATACCGGCAGCATTGATCCCGGCCTCCTTTGTATCGATGGCAAATTAGTCAGAGGCGTAAAGCTAGAGGAAGCAGAAAATGCAGTGATCGCGGAATTGGAAAAAATGAAAACCGAACTGATTAGCGAGGCAGAACTTCAAAAGATAAAAAATAAAACAGAGAGCATGCTTGCTTTTGAAGACATCAGTTTGATGAACCGCGCAAACAGCCTTGCCAATTATGAGCTTTTGGGAGATGCAAACCTGATGAATACCGAATTGGAAAGTTACCAGGCGGTAACAAAGGAAGAGATCCGGGAAGAATGTCGTAAAGTTTTCGTTGAAAGTAATTGCAGTACGCTTTATTACCGCTCTACCATTAAAGAAGCTTTTCCGCCTACAGAAGCAGAAACAGAAAACGAAGCGGAGGCTGAGGCCGAAACTGATTTTGATTTAAATCTTTTATAAAAAAATTAAATGCCCAACAGAACGATAGCGCCCCCGATAAAAGATGCCATCAATTTTGACATTATTCTAAAACCCTGTACCCATTTTCAGCTTTCAAATGGTGTTCCGGTATATTACCTAAATGATGGCGCTGAAGAAGTGGCTATGATCGATTTTGTGTTTGACGCCGGCAACAATTATGAGAAAAAAAATGCAATCGCCGCCGCTGTCAACCACCTTTTAAAAAACGGAACCAGGAATAAAACGGCATTTGAAATAACAGAGGGCTTTGAATATTACGGCGCTTATGTGAGCCGCAAAAGTTTTAATGAAACAGCTTCTATCACGCTGCACTGTCTTTCAAAACATTTGAAAGAATTGCTTCCGCAAATAAGGGAATTGATTACGGAAGCGATATTTCCGGAAAGCGAATTAGAGATTTTCAAACAAAATAATATTCAGCGGCTGGCAGTCAATTTACAAAAATGCGATTTTGTAGCAAACAGGCTCATCGATCAATATTTGTACGGTGCGGATCATCCTTACGGGCGCGTAAGCAGCAAACAGGATATTGAAGCAATCAGAAGAGAAGAACTGCTTGATTTTTACATGAATTATTATGTAAGAGCCAGGTGTCACATCTTTGCCGCCGGCAAACTGCCATCAGATTTCGAACAGCAATTAGAAGATCATTTTGGTGATTTAACCTTGAATGAGAATATTCCTGTTGTATCATATTCACGGCAGTTGGCAGAAGAAAGGAAACATTTTCTCCAAATAGATCCAAATGGCGTGCAGGCGGCAATTCGTATTGGCCGTCCATTTCCAAATCGCCGGCATCCTGATTTTAAAAAAGCAGTGGTGCTGAATGTTTTGTTTGGCGGATATTTTGGCTCGCGGCTAATGGCCAATATCCGCGAAGACAAAGGCTACACGTATGGAATACACAGCTACCTTGAAAATCACATCGAGGAAAGTTCATGGGTAGTAAGTACTGAAGCCGGAAAG
>JBQCFI010000030.1:0-2132 GCA_051959325.1 Ginsengibacter sp.
TACGATTTCTAAAAAACTAAGCGTCAACAAGCTCACCCAAACACCAGGATTGGCAAAATCAGGAAAAACAAGATCCATATATTATGAAGTTTTGAAAATTTGGAAAGTGTACAACTATTAACCGGCAATCGTTTTTATCCCAGGTTTCTTTCTTTTGGATATCAGCATTTTTATTAGCACCGGAACAGTCGTAATCATTACAATTCCTATAAGGATCTTTTCAAGATTCTGTTTCGCCCAGGTATTTTCGCCGAGTAAAAAACCCGCAGTTACAATCGTTGCTGCCCATAAAAAACTTCCGGTAATATTATAAAAAGAAAATTTGCGCCGCCCCATTTTTACCATTCCTGCAACCAGCGGTGCAAAAGTACGGACTATAGGTAAAAATCTCGCGAGCACGATGGCACCGCCACCTTTTTTATCATAAAATTCTTTGGCCTGAAAAAGATATTTTTTCTTGAAAAAGAAATTATCTTTTCGTTCAAACAGCAGCGCTTCAGATTTCTTTCCCAACCAATATCCCATGAAATTGCCAAGGGTACCGGCAGTAGCAATCAGCACAATCCAATAAAGCAGGTTTAGGAATTGCACATCAAATGGAGACAGCGCATTGGCGATAACCATACCCGCAATAAATAAAAGCGAATCACCGGGAAGGAAGAAACCAAACGGGAAGCCGGTTTCGATAAAAACGATTAACACGACAATATACAAACCACCATATCGCATGATCCATTCCGGATTTGTAAGATGAGTAAAAAAATCTATGATCGTTTCCATGATAAGTTGATAAAATAATGAAGGAATAATTTTTAAGAAATAAGCGTATCTGCCTTCTTTAAAAAAAGAAAGAATAAACACTGTTGCTAAGAGAAAAAATCTGATCAGAACAAATAGTAAATCGAAAGGAAAGAATAGTACTGCGGACGAATGAGCAAATAATCATCCGCGTAGTGAAGCATACCCGGATTTTCAATTCCGTTGGCAACACGATCATCTCTTAACAGATGGTGCGCTTTGGAAAGCATCCGTTTATTTCTCCACGCTATGTGGCATTCCTGCTGCTCATCATCAAGCTGACTCAAATGACTAGATTCCGAGTCATTCTGATTTTGAAGAGAAAATGCTGTAAGATTGATAGAGTGATTAAATCATGCCGCCTGGATCAAAGGCGCAGCAGTAAATAAGCAATTGAGAAAGATGAAAATAAACACAACGATGCGCTGATGAATAATACCGTTATGTGCTTTTCGTGCCATGAGAATTTAAATCAAATTATGGCAGGCAAAAATATCTGTAAAAAGCTTTTATAAATGTTATCTTTCTCATAAAGTGACCGGTAAAAAATCAGGAACATTTATTTATTTGCTGTTCCTATTCGAATGGAAGAATACAAGATGCAGATATAACGTTTTCGAAATCTTACCAGGTCTTTTCCATAAAATGTCTTTCTTATTTTTACCAGTACGGTAGTTTTAAGAAATTATTCGACCAAAAGCTTATCGGAATAAATAATGTTCTTTTCAACATCAGTTATTTTGATTAAGTAAAGCCCTTTTACCGGTTTTGAATGAAGCTTAAAGTTTTCTACCTGCCCACTGTATTTCACATAAACTTTTTCATAATCAACCAGCCTGCCCTGGAGGTCGGTAAGTTCAATTTTATATTCGCCCAACGATTTATTTTCAAATGAGATTTTAATCTGGCCGCTGCTTACCGGATTCGGATAAATGGTAATAAAACTATTTCCAATTATATCTGCAGCCGCCGAAGTGGCTACATTCATAGTTGCATTGCTCTGATTTAAAAGATAACTGCTCGCCAGGTCTGATGCGGTAAAAATCTCGCCTGTTGCTGGTAATTTAACAGAAGAGAGATCCCTCATATTCACTTTATAAAACCCTCCGGTCCCACTTCCGCTGCTCACCACTACGCTACCGTCTTTATCAACAGCTGCGCCGTTCAGAGAAAAAGTAGCAGGCAAATTGAGAACAGCGCCTTTATAAGTTGCCACTCTTGAATCCGGATCAATTTCAAAAACCTGCTGTGCCGCAGTAAACAAAATCAATTTGCCTGAAGCGTCTGCCACCATATCGCCGCCCCAACTGCTGCATTGATTATGAACAGAAATT
>JBQCFI010000031.1:0-8685 GCA_051959325.1 Ginsengibacter sp.
ATACCGCAACATCGCTTCAACATAATAATAATCAGCATAGGATAACGGGGCATTCACTTCTATATTTTTATTCATGTTGGCTACACTATGCATCAAAAGAAAACCACCATTCTTTCCGACAGGTGCTTTATATTCAGGCGAAGAAAGTGTATGCAGAATTGTTGAAGCCGTAGTCAAATATTTTTTAGACAACCTGTTATCACTGTATCCTGACAGTTCTATTAATGCAGAAGCCATGATGGCTGCTGCTGAAGCATCCCGCTCGGTATTGGGAATCCCGGGTGCATCATAATCCCAGTAAGGGATTTTATCAGCAGGAAGATGAGGGTTATTCAAAATAAAATCAGCAATGTGTTGTGCGAGATCCAAATATTTTTTGTCTTTTGTGTAGCGATACATCATGGTATATCCATAAAGTCCCCAGGATTGCCCGCGTGCCCAGGCAGATTCATCTGATGCGCCTTGTGCCGTTTGCTTTTTAATTATTCCACCGGTTTGCGGATTATAAACCACCACATGATAAGAACTGTAATTCGGTCTGAAATGATTTTTCATTGTCGTGTTAGCATGCGTAACTGCGATGTTATAAAACGAAGAATCTCCCGTTGTTTTTGTTGCCCACATCAGTAATTCCAGGTTCATCATGTTATCAATAATCACCCTGAATTGTGTAGTATCATCAGATTTGCCCCAGGAGCGGATACAACCAACCTTAGGATTAAAACGTGTTGACAATGATTTAGCAGAGTTCAATAAAATTTTTTTATATTTTTCTTCTGGACTGATGGAGTAAAGAGTTCCATAACTGCAATACATCATAAAGCCCAGGTCGTGTGTGCCGGTATTGAATTGCTGGTTGTCCATTAAAACGATTTTTGCCAACGCTTCATTATAGAACGATTTATTTTTAGTTGCTTCGTACAGATATAATAAAGTGCCGGGATAAAAGCCCGCCACCCAACTTTTTGAAGTGCATGTTTTCAATGTGTCTGCCTGGTATGAATCCGGCATTACACCTGCCGGAACTTTTTGCATCATCGCTTTATATTGCCTGGCTGCATCGTCCAGGTTTTTATTGATCCATTTTGCTGAAATGTTTTGTGAGTGAACGGAAGGCATGCAGCATAATAGAACACATGAAAGACATACACGCACCGATGTTTTTAAAAATAATTTTGTCATTTAATTTAATTTGAATACTGATTATTATTACCTCATTGGCTGATCGAGTTTTGGATATCATTTAATATCTAATCATCCTGTAAGGCATGTTCATTTGGTACATTTTCACCACTCCATATTTTTTGTTCTGTCCACGGTAAATCTTTTCCTTGCCAGAGCGGATCGGTTGGCGGCAACCCTAATATTATAAAAGCCTCCGAACACAAATACAAGCTTCCCGTAGAAATATAAGTTTCGCTTATGTTCAACTGATGTCCATAAAATCCGACTTGTAGCCACCCGTCTTTATCAAATGTTCCCGGGGCCTCGATTTGTTTTTTAATTACATGATACAATGCAGCCCTTACCTGCTGCGGCTTTACCCCTTCAGGCAAATCATGCATGTAAGCAATTTTGGATAACAAATGAAAAGCACCAAAAAGATAAGGAAGTGAGCGGCCAATTGCGGGATAAGTATCATCGGGCGCAATAAGCCGCTCCTGGATTGCGGCATACCGTTGTGCCCTTTTTATTACATCACGGTATAATTTTTTATCCGCTTCTTTTGATGCAGAATCCACGATTTCATGAAGCACCTGCAGCAACATAGGCTGAATGACATAGCTGTTGTAATAATCCCAATGAAACACCGGCCCGTCACCGTACATACCGTCGCCTTTATACCTAAGGTTGTGCAGTTTAACTGCATATTCCATGCGCAGGAAATCTCCCGATTTATCAAAGTGTTGCAGTGCCGCCTCCACAACGGCACTAAATAATAAATGATTGGTAAAAGAAGGGATAATTGCACGGGAAGATTTTAGTGCATTGATGACATTGGCTTTTGTTTCCTCATCAAGAGGATCCCACAACTGTTTGGGTGCGCGGAGTAAGGCTTCCGCAAAAAATGCCGCATCCACCAACGGCTGCCCACCTGTGTTAAAAACAAAAAAATCAGGCGACTTTGGATTAACACCGTTGCGGATACAAATTCGCGCCAGGTCGATGTATTTTTTACGCAACCGTCCTTCGGCTGTATTATCAGGTCCCAATGCGAGCCACGGCGCCATGCCGTCCAACAAACGGCCAAAGGCTTCAAGATGAGTACAATACACGCGCTTTTTTGCAGCTTTTCCTTCAACCGGCATTTTCATCCGCAATTCATTTTTGCTTAATGTATTCAAAACCGGATCTGCTATCCGGGTTAATACTTCAACACAATACTGGCGCTCTTTCTGGCCGTCGTTATTGTTGGGTCCATCAGCCTTCTTCTGCGCCTGCAAATACACAGGCATAGCGATCAACAAAAGAAGAATTTGGAAGCTCGTGGTTAAATTTTTCATTGATTTATTTTTCCTTTATAACATTTTCAATTACTTCACCAATTTTATGTGTACTGGTAAAATCCAATCCAAGCAATGCCGCCATGGTTTTTGCATATTGATTTTGGTAAACCTGCTGATTCTTTATCTCGCCCAATGGCAACGTGTAGGGTCCCATTACGGCAAACCATATTTGATCAGAACCGGGAGTTTTACTGTTGTGGTGTGTCCAGTTTACGCCGTCACCTCTTCCATGATCTGTCGCAATAAAAAGGGTTGTCTGGTTCTTGTAAAAAGGATCACTTTGAATGTAATTCCAGAGGTCCTTAAGCATCGCATCACAATTGTGTCCAGATTCAAGATATTGGTCATACTTATCCTGATGGCCGAATGCATCAGTTTCAATAAAACTTATTTGCAAAACTTTGGGATGATTTTGTTTACAATACTCCTTGGCTAAAAAATAAGTAATTGCGTCAGGGCGTTCATGCGGCCCCATCGGCTTTGCTATTAAAAACTGTTCCTCACTCAGAACTTTTTGAGTCTCGTTTAAATTCTTTGTCTCCAGTGGGGTATAACCCGCATTTATGGGAAAGCCACATCTTTCTTTATTTAAAATTCTTTCAAATGCTACCCACGATGTAAACGCCGCAACGCTATTTCTATAGCCGGGTTGCTTATTAATAAATTCCTGCACAGTAATATTTGGATTAGCCGGATAATCATTCGAATTAATTATTGAGTCAGCATAACCAGTAAAAATTTCGTTGTATCCCGGATAAGAAAACCAATACCTGTTGGTCACATTCACCTTGCTGTCCAGATCCCTGTCACCATATACTTGTCCCTTTAAACCAAACTCTTTCCAGAAAAAAGGCATCAATTTTTTTCTTCTGTCTGTTTTACTATCGCCCCAAAAATTTTTGATCAGTTCTGCAGAATCTTTTTTCCCTTTTGCAGCCTGAAATAGCAGGGCCGAATCGGCACCGCGAAAAACATCTTTCCACCGGTACCCATCGAACGTTACCACAATTAATTTCCTGTTATTTTGTTTTTGAGAAAATACAGGAGAACAACAGAGTATAATAATTAATGCAGCAAACAAAGATTTAATCATCATTTAGATTTTTTCAATTTTATAACTATTTACTATTTTCCGGCCTTGGGAAAACCTTTGTACGATAGGCCCAGCGCCGCCACATGCTATCCAGTTGCTTTACCTTGTTTGGATATTTTTTTGACAGATCATTAAGTTCCGTCTGATCGGTATCAATTCTGAATAACTGCCAGGTTGTATCCTTATCAGCTGAAACTAATTTCCATCCATCATACCGCGCGTATCTTCCACCATGATGATCATTAAAAAGCGCTTCATGTCCTTTTCTTTTTTCACCTTTAAATACCGGCACCAGGCTAATTCCCTCCATGGGCGTGATTGGATGTCCCTTATATTCCGAGGGATATGTTGCTTTGGCTAATTCTATAAAAGTTGCCATAAAATCCATTACATGGCCCGGCTGATCTGTAATGCTTCCTTTCTTGACGGTAATACCATCAGGCCAGAAAGCGATCATCGGCGTATGAATCCCTCCTTCATAAGATTCGGCTTTCCAATAGCGGTAAGGCGTATTCGAAACATTTGCCCACCGCGGACCAATAGACGAATAAGTGGTTTCGGGGCCAGATAAAACTTTTTTATCTTTTGCATAGATGATCCCTCGTCCATCTCTTGTCTCGCCGGGCCTGTCAAAACCGGGACCAAAGTCCGCAGATATTTCTGAGCTTGCACCATTGTCACTTAAGAATACAATAATGGTATTATTTAATTGATTCGTTTCTTTCAATGCTTTAATGATTCTGCCAATTCCCTGGTCCATTCTGTCAACCATTGCCGCATGAACAGCCATCGCATTTGCATCCCAATCAGAATCAGGGTTATTTTTCCATTGCAACCTATCATTCCATCGGGGAGATAGATGCGCTGCTGATGAATCAATAATTCCAAGTCGTATCATTTTTTTGTATCGTGCTTCTCTTATTGTTTCCCATCCTGCTTTATAAGTTGTTTTATATTTTGCTATATCTTCTGGCAAAGCCATCAGGGGCCAATGCGGCGCATTCTCTGCAACGTAAATAAAAAAGGGTTTATCTTTTTTACTCAATTGATGGATATAGGCTGCGGCTGTGTCATTGATTGCGTCAGTGTGATAATAATTTGGCGAAATATTTTGTACTGGTGTAGATCCATTTACCAAACTAAAAGGATCAAAATAATCAACTACTCCCCATAAGGTTCCATAAAATTTCTCAAAGCCGCGATTTACCGGATATTGCTCTATCGGCGAAAAAAAAGGATGATACGATTGATGGTCCAGCCACCTTAATTGCTCTTTAGGATCCGTTTGCGTAACGGTGTTGGATACATGCCATTTACCCGACATGCCTGTATGATAACCAGCTTGTTTTAATACTTCTGCAATGGTAACTGTGTTGTCGGTAAGATGACCACGATAACCATCAAGGTCCCGGTCTACCGTCATTTGGCCAATACCTGCCTGCTGATTGTATAATCCGGTAAGCAGTGATGCTCTTGTAGGACAACACCGCGATGTGTTATAAAATTGAGTAAAACGCAAACCGTTCTTTGCAAGGAAATCAATATTGGGAGTATGGATTTCTCCGCCGTAACAGCCGATATCTGAAAAGCCCATATCATCCGCTAGTATTATAATGATATTTGGTCGTTTGTCTTTCCTGTTTTTGATGTCCTGCGCGTTTGTATAATTCCTTATAAAAATGAGGAATGATAATGCTGCAATAAAAAATTTAAAACTTTTCATGATGGCTTGGATGAATCCATTTTTTTATTTTATTTCTGTCCATGGCGCCGGAAGCACTTTTGCCTTATGGGCCCATACTTCCCACATCTTTGCCATTTTTGCAACTACATCCGGGTATTTATCAGCAAGATTATGTAACTCGCTTCTGTCTTGTTCAATGTTATATAACTCCCATGGCTCAGAATGATAGTGTTTCCATGCGCCTCCTTTGCCATCTAACATTTCCGATTGACAAACTATTTTCCATTTTCCCATTTGTACCGCTTTATTCATTTCGTGCTCCCAGTAAATTGCCCGCGGCTTCAATGCTTCATTTGAAAATGTAGGGACAAGACTTACTCCGGCTTCCGCTGTAATTGTGTGCCCGTTAAATCTTGCCGGATATTTTGCATGGGCCAGTTCAACTATCGTTGGCATTATGTCTATTTCATGGCCGGGTTGCTTCCGTATTTCACCATCGTGTTTAATACTATTCGGCCAGTGTATAATAAGCGGAGTGGAAATTCCTCCTTCGTAAACCCAATGCTTGTAAATACGGTAAGGGGTATTCGAAACGTTCGCCCATTGTCTCATGTAAGAAATATAAGTATCGGCCGGACCTGCCATTATTTCTTTTCCCTGGCGAACCAATCGTCCATCTCTGGTTACCGGCGGATTTTGGGAATATTGAATACTTTCTTTTGTTAAACGCATAAGACTGTCAGATTTGTTTTTTGCAACTGTACCTGTTGCTCCTGCACCTACCATTTCATGACAACCACCATTATCCTGTAAAAAAATAATGATGGTGTTATCATTCAATCCTTCTTTTTTCAATTCATTAATAATTTTTCCAATCCCCTGGTCCATCACATCAATCATGGCGGCATACGTTTCCATTCTTCTGGCCATAGCAGGTTTATTTTTTTCATTTGCCCAGGAAGGCGTTACGTCTGCTGAATCGGGTGGCGAGAGTTGGATGTTGTTGGCTACCACCCCTAATTTTTTCATTTTTGCAAAACGCTGCGCACGAATGGATTCATATCCGGCATCATACCTGCCCTTATATTTTTGAAGTTCATTTTCAGGTGCCTGCATGGGCCAGTGGGCAGTCGTATAGGCTACATACATAAAAAAAGGCTTTTGTTTATCGCGTTCTTTTATGAACTGCACCGTGTTATCGGAAATTGCATTGGTGAAGTAATATTCTTTTGGCTGATATTTTTTATCATTATACGGGCTGATAAGCTGGTTGTCCCTGCAAAGTGAACCAGGATCATAATAGTTTGCTGCGCCGAGTATGATCCCATAAAACTTATCGAAGCCACGTTGTAGCGGCCAGTCGTATTTTTTATAGTCACTCAACCCGGGAGTTGCGGCATCCGATTTTAACGCTAAATGCCATTTTCCGGTCATATAAGTAGCGTAGCCAGATTGTTTCAACACTTCCGCAATAGTTACGCAATCGTTATTTAATTCGGCTTTGTAACCTGCTTCGTTATGGGGGTGCGAATTCATCCATCCCATACCGGCCTCGTGCGGGTATAAACCGGTCATTAAACTTGCACGCGACGGGCAGCAACGGGATGTGTTGTAAAAATGTGTGTAGTGCAAGCCCTCACTGGCAAGCAGATCCAAATTAGGAGTATGAATTTCGCTGCCATAACAGCCGATATCAGAATAACCCATATCATCTGACAATACAACAATAATATTAGGGTGATTATCTTTTATCTTACCTGCCTGGGCATCACACTGGATGTTTATAAAAAGACAGCTTACCGAAAAGGAAAATATAAAAATATATTGTTTCATCTCATTTATTTAAGAGTTTCCATTTCATCTAAAAATTTTGACCAGGCCTTTGCCTGCTTTATCCGGTGCCCTGTTTTTTCGTTTGGTTTTATTGGTGAAATTCTCCCATCGGAAGCAATAAAATCGCTCAGCTGATTGTACGAACGATGCACATTTAATGAGGATGACCGTGACCTTATCCATGTTTCACGATACCATTTTTCAAAAGGTTTTCTTTCAGCACGAAGTATATCCAATTCCAACTGCTCAAGCGGCTTCATTGCTTTTTCTGCAAGGCCTATGGCTTTGAGCTTATCATTTTCTGATAAGGCTGTTAACAGGATAAGAGATGATTGCGTGGGCCGGAAATCCATTAGCAGAGGTAATTCTACGTTTTCAAAGAAAAACTGTTTTTGTTCCTTATTCATTTTTTGTGAGGCACCCGAAATAAGTGACAATATTGACTTGTATTTTTCATTGCGGCTTTTTAATAAATTGATTTCTGCTTCCCCGATATGATCAATTGGTTTTTGGTTGAATTTTTTGTAGAGGTTATTTATAAGATTTTCAAACATAGAGGCGCCAAATCTTGTGATCCAAGGAGTTGACATTAATTCATAATATTGACTGTAAATGACGCTTACCTCCTTATACACATTTTTTCCAAAATATTCTTTCGACCACCATTCAATATAATTTTTTGCCGGATGCTCACCAACAGGAATAAACGAATTGCTCCAATTTAGTTCAGCAATCATTCTTGCTTCCATTATGAACTCCCGCATTTCTGAAACATTTACCAACAAAAATTCTGTGGCTCCGGAATCAATAATATCGTGAAATTGCTCAGCAATCTTTTTAGCTGAAACTGTGTGCACATTTTGTTTTGAGCTATCCCCTCCGTAATAAGCCAGGTGATAATACACTCCATGTTTCCATTTGTTTTTTTCCCTTGGTAAACTTCTCATGATGCCGTCATTGTCATCGGGCCACACAATGATCACATTTTCGGGCACATTAAATGCATCCCGGTTGTTTTCATATTTATCAAGCATTTCAGTGTAAAGTGTAAAGTGAAAAAGAGCAGAATGATCCGCAGCAATTATATCTTTTACAATTTTTACCTGGTCCTGCAACACTTCTCCGAAAACCTTAGCCTGATCCTGTGAAGAAATATTTGCGGGAAATGTATAAGCATGATCATCAGTTCCTCTCAGACCGACCGGCCATATTGTTGACAGGTCTTTATTTTCTTCAACACCTGCCTGCCAGTATTTTAACATGTTTTCTTTATTCCTAAACCAATCCCAATCAGCAGTTAAGCCCCTTTTTTCGGCAAGGTTAAAACGTTCAATGCCGAAAGGATTTGATAAAAGGATATCATAGTGATGGGATGTGTAAAAAAGCCCCCAGTCACTTGCACATTTTTGAACTTCATACCGGCGGCGAACACGTGTATAAGGAGCTACAATGTTCATGCGTAAACGAAGCGCCGTTTCAAAAAATCTTTTATACCATTCCATAGACACATTACCAAACCTGTAGGGATAATCATTTTCATCAAAAGGCCGCGGAAGAATGTCTTCATC
>JBQCFI010000032.1:0-2617 GCA_051959325.1 Ginsengibacter sp.
AGGTTTGCAGGTTCAAACCTGGGTAGGCTTTATCTCTGAAACAGGAGAAGTAGCCACCAGCATCTTTACCGGAGAGATCACTGTTCTGTAAGAACACTCCTGTGAAAACCAAGGGGCCACCTTCGGGTGGCCTTTTTATTCATTTTTTAAAACATTTTAAAAGTATCATTATGAACATGGAAAATAAAATTTTCAGAGCCATAGATAAGATATTATGGACTGACTGGGATCCGATCGGGATGAACGACCTGCACATATGCAGGGATGAATACAGAAGTTATGTTCCTTCAATCTATGAGTTAAAAGTGGCAGGCGCTAATTGTGACACAATTGCCTCAAGGCTTTTTGAAATTTCACGGCAGGAAATGGGAATTGACTTAACTATGGATTTTTGCCGGAAGGTGGCGAAGAAAATAATGAAAGTATACTAATGAAGCTCCAGGATTTGGGTATTGAAATTGCAATACCTGCAGGAACAGTTTCGGAGTTAACATTTCATCATATTAAGCTGTTTAAAAATCCTACTTTTATCATTAAAAAATATTTTTGTGGACAAAATCAGGCCTGGGCTATCTTCAGACGCTTCTTCTATTCTGGATATTTACGCGCCTTATATTTTAAATACTACCGTCAGCTTTGAAACAGAAGTTCCAACGGTTAAAGATTTTTCTCAAAGAATAATTGCCAACGAGGAATCGTGGCCGTGGCTCATTTATGAATCAGATGGAGTTATTGCCGGCTATGCTTATGCATCAAAACACCGGGAAAGGGCTGCCTATCAATGGTGTGTTGAAACTTCTGTTTATATGGATGATCGTTTCCAGCAAAAAGGAATGGCCACCAAACTTTATCAAACTTTATTTGAGATTTTGAAGTACCAGGGTTGCAGGAATATTTATGCCGGTATAACCTTGCCGAATGAAAAAAGTGTCCATTTTCATGAAAAGATGGGATTTAAAAAGATCGCCGATTATAGAAATATCGGATACAAATTCAACCGATGGAATACCGTTATATGGTATGAACTACAATTAAATGATTACAGTGATCCTGCTCCGTTTATAAAATGGAAAGATATTGAATCAAAGGACCGGCAAAGGCTTATGGACATACAAAATGAATGAAAATAGGCTTTATTCCTTTGTTTGCTGCAATTTGTTTTTAATTGCAACGTGAGAAATCTTGTTTTAGAAACCCGGTTGCCTTTGGGCTGATTCTTATCCAATATTCGTTCATCAATTGGTATATCTTTACCCGTACAATTTGCGATGCAAACAAACATCATAACAGAAAGACTTTTGCTGAACATCCTGACGGAAGGAGATCATGATTTTATGCGGAAACTTCTAAATACAGAAGGTTGGGTGCAGTTTATAGGAGACAGGAACATTCATTCGAAAGAAGCGGCAATTGCCTATATTAATAAAATCAACGGCACGCCTGATTTCTACTACTGGGTGGTCCGGGTGAAAGACACTCGTCGTCCTGTTGGAATTATTACATTCATTAAGCGGGAGTACCTTACCCACTTTGATATTGGCTTTGCGTTTCTTCCGGAATATAATGGCAAAGGCTACGCTTATGAGGCGGCCAATAAAGTTTTATCCTGTGTAAGATTGCAACGACAATATCAGACCGTTTTGGCCACAACATTGCCGGGAAACGTGCGCTCCATAAAATTATTAGTCAACCTGGGATTCCACTTCGATCAGGAAATAGTGGTTGGGAATAATCAGTTACACGTTTATTCAACCTAAACTTGAATTGATAACCGGTGATACTTCAACGTTGCTTTATCTTCTACAGCCAGTTCTTGTTAATAAACATGACGTTTCTGATCCAGCCTTTTTACCAAAATATCTTTTGGCATATTGATCTGCTCGCCAATAGGTTTTCCATTCCGGTAGGTGATCACGTTTAATTGCGTGGCGCCCACCGGAAATTGAATTGGTTTTCCATCAAATTTTGGTGAGAACTGATCAGGATTCGTTTGATCAAAAGTGTAATAAATATCCAGTCCTTTTACTTCGGTGGTAAGGGTTACACCAAAGTCGCTGTTCTTAATACGTGCCGGTTCAAAGATCGGATTGTACATGCTCGTTGAATATTTAATATGGGCTGCATCCAAACGCGGAAATTGTTGTTCCAGTCTTGTTACAAAATCACTCCAGTTTTTGTTGGCTTTTGCACTCCAGTAGACTTCCGAAAGCGCCCTCGCTCTTGGCCACGTCATGTATTCCGCGTGCCTGAATGTTGGAACGGATTCGGTCCATAAATTTCCTTGGCCGCCCAAAATATATTTTGCATCAACACTATCCGGAACCGGTTCATAATTGTATGAGTCAGAAAGCCGGCATAAGCCATAAGTTGGTGGCTCACCTTCCGGCTCTCCCTGGTAAAGATCCAGGTAACAGTAATCCCACGGCGTCATCACTACATGGTGGCCCATTTTTGCTGCAGCAATTCCGCCGCTCATACCGCGCCAGCTCATGACGGTTGCATTCGGTGCTAATCCGCCTTCCAGGATCTCATCCCATCCGATCAGTTTCTTTCCTTTGGATTCCACGATCTTCTCTACTCTTTTTACGAAATAACTTTGCAATTCATCCACGTTCTT
>JBQCFI010000033.1:0-5685 GCA_051959325.1 Ginsengibacter sp.
TCGTCTTTTCCTATTTCAAATAAAGTGAGTCCATATTTTCTCCACAATGAAGCATTGCCGATTTATATTCAGGATGCTTCTTACCCAAATAAGGATTCAGAATTTCAGCAGTATTGCTGAGCCAGTTTGCCGGTTTATCATCACCAAATGCCATCGGGCAATTTTGCCAATATAATTTCGGCCCTTCATAATGAATCGTCTTGAGAAGTGGATACAGATTCTCGGAAACCATGCTAAAATCGTGGCGCATTTCTGTGATATCAGTTTCTTTCAAAATCGGTTCTGCATTGGCTTTGATATCGCTGACGTTTTGTTGCGCTGCAACAAATAAAGAAGAATCTTTTTCATGAAGTTCGCTCAAATTCAGGCTATCAGTTGCAGCAATAAACTGGGCTGTTTTTGCTTTTATTTCTACAGAATCTGCATCCACAAAAGCATTTTTCATTTCAATATATGCATTCATTAATGAGGCTATCTTCGCGTTAAACTCGCTGGAATGTTTTGGAATCGCGGTTGTCTGTTTTTCAGTGGTGCTGTGATCGGTTTTTTCAGTTTTGAAAAATAAAAACCATACGGCAAGTAAAATGATAATTAAAAAAACAACCGCTAAAACTCTTTTCATTGTTTTATGTTTTAATTAAAAAAATCAATCCTTTTAAGAAAGTTTTTCCAACCCTCTTTTTAATCGTTTAAAACCTTCTTCAATATTTTCCATACTGTTGGCAAATGAAATTCTGATGTATCCTGGCTGTCCAAAAGCATCTCCGGATACGGTCGAAACATGAGCCTCATTTAACAGATACATGGAAAGATCACCAGAATTATTGATCACTTGCCCGTTAAAGCTTTTTGCCAAATAATAGCGCACATCAGGAAAAATATAGAACGCACCTTCCGGTTCCACACACTTGATATGCGGCATTCCTTTCAATAATTCCAAAACCCTTTTTCTACGACGTTTGAATTCTTCTACCATTTTGAATGTTGCATCCAGCGGAGATTCTAACGCTGTAATAGCAGCACGCTGTGTAATGGCATTGGTACCGCTTGTTATCTGGCCCTGGATCTTTTGATTTGCTTTCGCAATTTCCAGGTTAGAAGCAGTATAGCCCAATCTCCAACCCGTCATCGCGAAACCTTTACTCAACCCGTTTATAATGATTACGCGGTCTTTTACAGAGGGGAACTGTGCAATACTTTCATACCTTCCGCCTTCGTGTGAATAATTGATGTATTCATAAATCTCATCGCTGATAATATACACCTGCGGATGTTTTTCAAATACTTTTGCAAGTGCTTGCAATTCACCTTTCGTATAAGTAGCCCCGGTTGGATTGCATGGTGACGAGAAAATGAACAGTTTTGTTTTATCGGTAATAGCGTCTTCCAATTGGTCAGGAGTTAATTTAAATCCGCTTTCAGGACTGGTAGTTACGAATACCACTTTTGCTCGTGTCATTCGCGCAATTTCAGAATACGAAACCCAATATGGAGTTGGAATAATGATTTCATCTTCATCATAAAGAATGCTGAACATTGTGTTGGCAATGCATTGCTTTGCGCCGGTACTTACTACGATTTGATTGGGCGTATAATCCAATCCGTTATCACGCTTTAATTTTTTGCAAACAGCTTCTTTTAATTCTACATATCCTGCAACCGGAGTGTAATGGCTCCAGTTTTCGTCAATTGCTTTTTTTGCGGCCTCTTTGATATGTTCAGGTGTATCGAAATCCGGTTCACCAAGGCTGAGGTCAATTACTTTAATTCCTTTTGCTCTTAATTCGCGGCCGAGCTGGGCCATTTTCAGGGTTTCTGGTTCGTTAAATTTGCTGAGAAGTGCGGAAAGTTGCATGTTTTTATTTTTAAAATCTGAGCATAAGTACGGCATTGGTGAATTGGTTCACAAAACAAATTGTGAATAATGTATGAGGTGTAATGTTCAGATCTATAATTTTGTAGAGTCAGATTTCCAGTGAACCAATAAAAAAGCCGCCAATCAGTTTACATGGCTTCTTCTATGTCATCTTGCCTTTTAAAACCTAACAACTCAATTAACTATTTACTTTTGATTATTTCCGCTTTAACCGATAATTTTGCATCTCATTTTTGAAAATAAATTAGATAAATTTTCAAAGCATTTTAAAACTAAAGTTTACTGATGAAAGAAGTAGCATTCAGAGAAGCATTGCGTGAAGCAATGCAGGAAGAAATGAGAAGAGATGAAAAGGTATTTTTGATGGGCGAAGAAGTAGCAGAATACCACGGCGCCTATAAAGTAAGCCAGGGTATGTTGGAAGAGTTTGGTGAAAAGAGAATCATTGATACCCCAATTGCTGAACTTGGATTTACAGGAGTTGCTGTTGGCGCTGCCCAAAATGGTCTTCGCCCGATTGTGGAATATATGACATGGAATTTTGCCAATCTCGCGCTTGATCAGATTTTAAATACCGCTTCCAAAATGCTGGCGATGAGTGGTGGACAAGTTGGTTGTCCAATCGTTTTCCGCGGGCCAAACGGAAGCGCAGGACAACTGGGCGCTCAGCATTCTACTGCTTATGAAGCGATGTATGCGAATATTCCCGGATTGAAAGTGATTTCTGTAAGTAATCCATATGATGCAAAAGGTCTGTTGAAAAGTGCCATTCGTGATAATGACCCGGTTATTTTTATGGAAAGCGAAGTGATGTATGGTGATAAAGGAATGATTCCTGAAGAAGAATATCTGATCCCAATCGGAAAGGCAAAAGTAGCGCGTGAAGGAAAAGATGTTACCATTGTTTCCTTTAATAAAATGATGAAAGTGGCGCTGCATGCGGCAGAAGAGTTACAAAAAGAAAATATCAGTGCAGAAGTGATTGATCTACGAACTATCCGGCCTTTGGATTGGCATACAATTTTAGAATCTGTAAAAAAGACAAACCGTTTGGTAATTGTGGAAGAACAATGGCCTTTTGCCTCTATATCTTCTGAAATTGCTTACCGTATTCAAAAAGAAGGGTTTGATTATTTGGATGCACCTGTTCGCAGGATTACTTCTTTGGATGCACCCATGCATTATGCGCCAAACTTGGTCGCACTCTATTTACCCGATGTTCCGAGAACCGTGAACCTTGTAAAAGAAGTAATGTATTTGAAAAAATAATTTTAAGGCCGCAATGATGCGGCCTTAAAATTATTCCGTAAATTAATCCCGTTTATTTCGGGAAAAAATAATTCATTATGAATATTGGAAATTTTCATTATCCGCTTCCGGCAAATGAACCGGTACTGAGTTACGCGCCAGGAAGCACGGAAAGAGCGCTTTTGAAAAAATCATTAAAAGATTTAAAAGGCAAAAAAATCGATGTGCCCATGTACATCGGAAGTGAAGAAATTTTTACAGAAAAAAAAGTTGAAATGCGTCCGCCGCACGAAAGAGATTTTGTGTTGGGGACTTATAATGAAGGCCACGCTTCTCATGTAAAAAAAGCAATCAAAGCAGCGTTAGAAGCAAAAGAAGAATGGGCAAGCCTGAGTTGGGAAAACCGTGCAAATATTTTTTTAAAAGCTGCTGATTTAATTGCAATAAAATACCGCGCAGAGATGTGCGCGACAACCATGCTCGGACAAAGCAAAAATGCTTACCAGGCAGAGATTGATGCTGCATGTGAATTAATTGATTTTTTAAGGTTCAATGTTCATTTTTTAAGTGAAATATACAGTCAGCAGCCGATTAGCTCTCCTGGTGTCAACAATCGAATGGAATATCGTCCGCTGGAAGGTTTTGTATTGGCAATTACTCCTTTTAATTTTACCGCTATTGGTGGAAATTTACCAACTTCAGCAGCCTTATGTGGAAATACAGTGGTGTGGAAATGCGCGAATACGCAGGTTTACAGCGCACAGATGTTCATGCGCATTTTGAAAGAAGCAGGTTTGCCTGACGGAGTTATCAATTTGATTTTTGTAGATGGACCCACTTTGGGTGATGTTTGTTTTAATCATCCTGATTTTGCAGGCGTTCATTTTACCGGAAGCACCGGCGTTTTTAATACCATTTGGAAACACATCGGAGAGAACACAAAAATGTACAAATCTTATCCGAGAATAGTGGGCGAAACCGGCGGAAAAGATTATGTGATTGCTCATAAAAGTGCGGATGTAGATGTACTGGTTACAGCGCTTTGCCGTGGTGCTTTTGAATACCAGGGACAAAAATGTTCTGCAGCTTCACGCGCATATATTCCTTCCAATATTGCTGATAAAGTGAAGAAAAAACTTATTGCCGAAATAAAAACCATGAAGATGGGAACGGTAGAACATTTTACTAATTTTATCAATGCAGTAATTGATGAAAAAAGCTTTGATAAATTAGAAGCGTATCTGCAACAGGTAACAAAAGATAAAGATGCAAAAATAATTGTTGGCGGAAAATGTGATAAAACAAAAGGCTATTTTATCGAGCCAACCATCATAGAAGTTACTGATCCGAGATATGTAACTATGTGCAATGAATTATTTGGGCCGGTACTTACGATATATGTTTATGATGAAAATAAATTTGAAGACGCTTTAAAACTGGTTGATACAACATCTCCTTATGCACTTACAGGTTCTGTGATTGCACAAGACAGAAATGCAATTGAACTCGCTACAAAAAGATTAACCAACAGTGCTGGTAATTTTTACATAAATGACAAGCCAACAGGCGCAGTTGTAGGCCAGCAGCCATTTGGAGGGGCAAGAGGAAGCGGCACAAACGATAAAGCAGGAAGTATTATTAATCTTTATCGCTGGCTGAGCGCAAGAACTATTAAAGAAACATTTATTCCGGCTACTGATTATAGATATGCGTTTATGAAAGAGAATTAGTGAATAAGATTGGCATCGCTATGCTAGTTTAGAAATACCTGCAATAAACAAACAAATAACCGTAATTTTCGTTTTGACAAAAAGCTAAAAGGACGTCAAAGTAAATGAATACCATTCTCAACAAACACCAGCTACAAATTACTATCGAGCGCCTCGCCTACCAAATAATTGAAAATTACGCTGATCTTTCTTCCGTGGCATTGATTGGCCTCCAACCGCGGGGAATTTTCCTTGCTGATAAAATTTATAATCAATTAAAAAAAATAAAACCAGAGCATGATTTTCTATACGGGAAATTAGATATTACTTTTTACCGCGACGATATTCGTAAAGAGTTACACGTGCCAAACCAGACTGATATTAATTTTTCTATTGAAGATAAAAATGTGATTCTTATTGATGATGTATTATTTACCGGAAGAACGATTCGTGCAGCGTTAGATGCCTTGTTATCTTTTGGGCGGCCAAAAAAAGTAGAACTGTGTGTTTTAATTAATCGTGTCTCCAGCCGTCAACTTCCCATCCAGCCCGACTATTGCGGCAAATCCATTGACTCTATCATTACGCAAAAAGTAAAAGTAGAATGGGACAAAGAGGAAGTGAATTTGTATTAGTAGTTTTTGTTACAAATTTATCTTCAAACTTTTCCGAGAAAATTTATCGTAATTCTTTCCTCAGTTCTATTTGTGTAAAACAAAAAAAACCGGCGTTTGCCGGTTTCAATTTATTGTTCTGAATTATTTCCCTATCACTTTGTATTGAACTACACCATTTTCAGACTCCTGTTCAAGGTAAACATTATAGGGTGTTTGATACACTTGTTGTACATTC
>JBQCFI010000034.1:0-10047 GCA_051959325.1 Ginsengibacter sp.
CTGGAACAGGAGATATTGTAAGGGTAGATCATTCAGGAAATAGACAAGTGGTCATTTCAGGCCTGAATCTTCCTACCGCAATGACTTTTGGCCCTGACGGAAAATTATATGTTTCTGAATGGGGATTTGGCATGCCTCCCGGAGGCGGACAAATTTTGCAAATCACTTTATCATGTGATCAGATCCATGGTAAAATGCAAAATTTATAAGTTTAAAAGGATGAAGTTTTTTCAAAAAGGTTATCTGAAAAGATAGCCTTTTTTTATTTTAGAAAAAGATTATAAAGAATTTTTGTAGTGCTAATAAACCAAAAAAAGCAATTATTTATTGGCTTACTGCAAACTGATTTTCAGATATGGTTAGATTTTTTTTCCTATAAATGCTACTATTTTTTTTTTAAAATTGTCTAATATCATTCAAAACTCTTTAACATTCTCTTATCAAGGAATTTTACATTAAAATGATTTTGTTGAAACATATTTGCAATATCATTTTATCCGAACGCTGATGCAGAAAATTTTATCCTTCAATATTTTTAAGTATTTACTTCCGCAAGGCACACATCGTCAAACAGGCTTAATAGCAGGAAAATTATCTGACTCTATTAATAACGAAAAGCTGGACAATGGCAGGATGATTACTGAAAACTCCGCCTCCATCTATCAAGGTTTGGGGGATTATCGTTTAAAAGGTTTAAATGAGTTTAAAAGAGTAGTACATTTAAAATGGTCTGCAAGGATTGAGGATATGTTTTACCATTCACCATTCGGATCTACCACTCAGCATTACATGCAGAATAGAAATTTGAATTATTTGTTGCTTTATTGTGCCAATACAGAACTCTCCGAGGGTAAAGGTTACACGAATTAATTAAGGAAAAAATCGTCATGAAAAAGAGCAGTTACAATTGATTTTTCCTTTACCTAAAAAATTAGTTAACATTTTTTTGTGAAATAAAAACTGTTTTGCATCCTATAAAAATCACTGCCTGGAAAAACCAGTTGGAAGTTATTTCTGTTTTCAAAAATATAAACGTTATGAAAAGAATCTTTACCGTTTCAGTAAGCCTCTTGCTGTTTTTTGCATCACATGCCCAATCAAAAGTTTCAGGAACGGTAACAGATGCCAATGAGCACAAACCGGTTTATAATGCAGTTGTTTCCTTGATCACTCCAAAAGATTCCATTCTTTATCAATTTACACGCACAGATTCTTCGGGCAAATTTGTTTTAAAAAATGTACCAAAAGGCAATTATATTTTAATGGCTTCGCAACCCTATTATGGCGATCTGCTCGATAATATCTCTGTAGAAAAAGATGAAATAATTCCACTAAAACTTATTTCGAAAGGAACTTTACTAAAAGAAATTATTGTAAAATCAGGTTCGCCCTTACGTATCAAAGGTGACACAACAGTTTATACAGCTGATAGCTTCAAAGTGAGTGCCAATGCCAATGTAGAAGAATTATTAAAAAAATTACCCGGCATCCAGGTAGATAAAGACGGGACAATAAAAGCGATGGGAGAAACAGTGCAAAAAGTTCTCGTTGATGGTGAAGAGTTTTTCGGAGATGATCCGGGAATGGCGGTAAAAAACCTGAGAGCAGACGCGGTAAAAGAAGTGCAGGTTTTTGATAAAAAAAGTGACCAGGCTGAATTTACAGGAATTGATGATGGCAAAACACAAAAGACGATTAACCTGAAGTTGAAAGACAACGCCAAACATGGTTATTTTGGTAAAATAGATGTGGCAGCGGGTCCGCAAGCGCATATTGAAAACCGTTATAACGATAACCTTATGTTCAGCACTTTCAGGGGAAAACGAAAGTTGTCTGCTTTTCTACTTAACGGAAATACCGGCCAGGACAGGCTTAGCTGGCAGGACGAACAAAAATACGGAGGCAGCGATTTCAATATGGAGATGACGGACGATGGCGGCATTATGTTTTTTGGTGGGGGAAACAATGATGATGAACCGTATGTGGACCCGAGAAACGGGTTCATGACCAACGTCAATGCAGGATTACAATATTTCAATAAATGGGATGATAAATACAGTTTCAATTTTACCCCTAGATACAATAACCAGCAATACACCAATTACACCCAAACATTTACTCAAAGACAGGTGGGTGATTCTGTTTTGAACCAGAATTCTAACACACAAAATGATGTCAACCGGCACAATATTAAATTAAAAGGCATCTGGGATTTGAAATTAGATTCAAACAATACATTAAAAATTACGGCCAACACCAATTTTTATCATACCGAAAGCGAAAACACCGTTCATTCTGTAAGCACCGGAAATACGGGAACTCTGAAGAATTCCAGCGACCGGACGCTGAACACAAACAGCGATAAAGCGGCTATTTCCGGAAACATTTTATTTAACCATAAGTTTCATAAAAACAGAAGAACCTTGTCTGTGAACGCAGATTGGAATTTTTTAGATAACAAAGGAATTACTTTTTTACAATCAGAAAACCAATCATACCTGGATGGATTGCCGGCGGGAAAACAGGATCTGAACCAAAAGAAAAATTATGAGCAGGATACAAAAAATATAGGCGCATCGGTAATTTATACAGAGCCATTGACCAAGGAATTAAGTATGGAACTTGGATACAGGCTCGCTTTTAATTACGGAACCAATCAGCAGGTTACCAATACGTATTCTCCGGTATCCGGAAAGTACGATGCTTTGATAGATTCATTATCCAATAATTTCAAACAACAGATCGTACAAAATATTCCGTCTGCTAAAATCAATTTTGCCAATAAGAAATTAAAAATGAATGTAGGAGCTGGTTTTGGTTTTACAGGTTTCAAACTCACTGATGTTACAGCCAACCAGGATTATGACCGGAATTATGTCAATTTTTATCCAAATGCAACCGCAACCTATACTTACAAACCCAACCACAACATCCGTTTCAGTTACAGTGGAAATACCACGCAGCCGACGATCAATCAACTGCAGCCGTTAAAAAATAACAATGATTATTACAATCAATACATTGGTAATCCTGATTTGAAGCCGTCTTTTAACAACCGGTTTTCAATTAATCATAACACATACAATTTCTTAAAAGACATTTATTCTTATGTAGGAACAGGAATTAATTTTACAAACAATTCCATAACGAACAACCAGATCATCAATATTGATTCCGGTAAAACTACCACACAACCAATCAATGTGAACGGAAACATCTCGGCCTACCTGTATGGAGGAATGGGTTTTAAAATTAAAAAGATCGATACCCGTTTTGGTATTAATCCTCAATTTAATTACAGCAAGTACGTAGGCATGATCAATAATGAGAAAACCGTATCCAAAACCGTATCGCCTTCGGTAAGTGTATATGCATCAAAAGAAAAACAAAAGAAATACGAGCTGTCTATCAGCAACAATTTTGCTTATAACAGCAGCATTACTTCACAAAACAATACCAAAATTCAATACTTTACAAACGACCTTGGTTTTAACGGAACCATTTACCTGAAAAAAGTATGGTCGCTCTCGACTGATTACGATTATTATTTCAGGCAAAAAACTTTGCAGACAAACACCAATCTCGTAACACACATTTGGAATGCGCGTTTGCAACGCACGTTCAGAAATGACGAGTTCACCACGTATATTTCTGTAAATGATATTCTGAATCAAAACATCGGCATTGACAGAAGCTTTTATGGAACCACTTATACGGAAACAAGGAACGAGCGGTTACAGCGATATTTTATGATCGGCTTTACGTGGAATTTAAAAAATAAAAGTGCAAATTCAAAATAAACCAGCACAATCATGAAAACAAAAATATTCTTTGTATGTATCAGCTTCTTTTTATTTTTTAAAAGTGAAGCACAACATTTTATCAGCAAAGCGGTGATTGAATATGAAGTGAAAGCCAATGTAAAAAAGACGATGGGAAGTGGCGCTTTTGAAGACATGATCAAAGATAAAATGCCGGAGTTTAAAACTGCCTATTACACATTGACTCTTGCAAATGATAAAAGCATTTACAAGTTTGACCGCTGGAATGACAAAATTCCCGAATTTTTGAAAAGGTGGTATCAAAGTGAAGAAAACAACATCTGGTACTATAATTATAACTCAGAAAAATGCACCGTACAGAAAAACATTGATGGGAATAATTTACAGATTTCTGATTCTATTCCGAAATTGAACTGGAAACTTTCCAACGAGAACCGGATAATTGCGGGGTTTAACTGCCGCAAAGCGCAGGCGATACTTTTCGACAGCGTATATGTTTTTGCGTTTTATACTGAAGAGATCACACTTCCCGGCGGCCCCGCTTCTTTCCAGGGACTTCCCGGCACCATACTCGGCATTACCGTTCCGAGGCTTTACACTTCCTGGATTGCCACCAAAGTGAATGTTACGAGTGTAAATGAAAACGCGATAAAACCATTTAGTCAAAAAAATGCGATGAGTTACAAGCAATTGGAAGCCCTGATGAAGGACCGCACCAAAGACTGGTACAGCAGCGACGATCCTGACCAAAACAAAGAGATCCAACAACAAAAAGCAAGATTTATCTGGGGGAGTTTGTTATAGGATACGGTTTACTCATATCCTTCATAAAAGGCCGCAGGTAACTCCCACTACGGGAACAATTTCAATTGCGCATCTTTCTTTATTTTCTTTGGTGGTTTTGCATCTCCAAAAACCGTTTTACCGCCATATTTCCAGGATTCATTACGTTCTTTTTCAATCAGCGCATCAAAATTATTATTGGGAACAAAGTCTTTTTCAGCACGCGCGGAAATCTCGTGCAGTTTTTTTAAGGCATGCGTTTTGTCACTGTTTCCCAATTTTGATTTCTCCACGGCATTTTTCAAAACGCCGATGGTTTCGTCATACACTTTTAGAGGAACCGGAAACGGATGGCCGTCTTTGCCACCATGAGCAAAAGAAAAACGCGCCGGATCTTTAAAACGAACCGGGCTTCCATGAATGACTTCACTTACCAAAGCAAGCGATTGAATGGTTCTTGGCCCTACCCCCTGCAGCAAAAGCAATTCTTCAAAATCTTTTGGTTGTTGTTCATGAGCCAGCCAAAGTGTAGCGCCCAATCTTTTCAGGTTTACATCTTCTGCTTTTACGTCATGATGATGCGGCATTTTTAGATGATGAAAAGTTTGAATGATCTCATCGGGATTGTGAGTACTGATATTTAAAATTCCGGTTTTCAATGTATTTGCTTCTAAAGCAGTAAGGTTTAGAATTTGGCCCATATTGATGCCACAAACCGCTGTATGGGGTTCCTCCACAAATGATTTTAGATTTTCTGAATGCCAGTGATATCGACGTGCAGTTTTACTATCAGGACGCATACCCTGTTGAATTACAGTCCATTCGCCGGTATTACTGACAATAAAATTATGGGTGTATAACTGAAATCCATCCTGTACAGCCGTGTTATCGACTTTGGCGCTCAGTTTACTGCATCTTACCAATTCATTTCCATTCAACCCGGTACCTTCTGCAATCTTCAACAATTCCGCCGGCGTTTGTTTGGAATATTTCCCTTTGCCACCGCAGATGTAAATTCCCAATTCTTTTGAATGTGGATTAATCGCTCTTTTTAGAGCGCCCATTACAGAAGTAGTGATGCCGGACGAATGCCAATCCATTCCCATTACTGCTCCCAGGCTTTGAAACCAAAACGGATCAGCAAGCCGGCGAAGCACTTCTTCTTTTCCATATTCGGTAATAATGGATTCTGTGATTAGAAAACCAAGTTTGGCCATTCTTTCTGCCAGCCATTTGGGCACATAGCCGTAATGTAAAGGAAGATCAGCCGAGCCGGAACGTTTCATTAAGTAAAAATAAGACGAAACGCTCTGGATTTTTAGTTAAAAAATAAGCAGGATTTTCTTTTTGCTCCTGATCTTTTTTTTCAGCAAAACAAGAAATAACGGGAAATCGTCTTTTTATTTTGAAAAATAGAAGAAGATTTCCTGTTGTGATAAAAGATGTGAAATACGTTAGTACATCACTTTCAAGGTTTCCGTAGTGCCATTAGGTTTGGTAATCTCGAGTTGATAAATTCCTCTTGCTGTTGAATGACTCCATTGAATGGTTTCGGTGCTGCTTCCAGTTGGGTGAATGATTTTTTGAGAAACAATAACCTGGCCGAGCGGATTGAATAACCGTGCATAATAAATTCCTGCAGGCAAATTATTTAATTCAATAGAAACTTTTGCATCAACTGCCGGATTCGGATATACTTTGATTTCAGCAGCAGTTTGGCTCATTTGTACTTTTACAATGGAAGTGTACGCGGTTTTTCCATCGAGATCCACACTGCGGATCCGATAATAATTGTAACCTTCAACGGGGTTTGCATCTGTCCAGTTATAATCACTTGCACTTTTATTATTAGCATCGACAGTAGCAACTTTTGTAAATTGACTGCCATCTGTTGACTTTTCAACGTCATATTGTTTCAGGTTGCTTTGATTTTCCACTTTCCAATCAACAGAAACGGTAGTATTTTTCTGCGATGCTTTTACAGAGGTAAATGTAACAGGCATCACCCTCATTTCTTTAAATACAATCCTAAAGCGATTTGCGGCTTTAGAATCAGCAACGGCACTGATCGTAAAGTTTACTTCGGTATTTCCATTCATATTTAACGGAGTTCTCGTTTTGGTATAATTATCTTCTACAAAACCTTCAAGACCAGTATTTTGCAAACTAGAAGCGTTGAAAACAAAACGATAATTTTGACTCACAACGCCGGCCAGGTTATAAGCGATCGTATCAGATTCAGTTGGTAAATTCCTTCTTTCGATCACCAGCGATTTTCCATTAGAAATGATTGAAAGATTCTCAGAAGAGTTAGAAATTTTCCTTGTATCATTTCCATCAATATCGTTGCTAAAGTCACTGCTGAATTGTTGGACAGTGCGGTCGGTAATAAAAGTAGAGCCATCGGCAGCTACTCCATATAAGTTTGCCTGAAGAGTTGCAGTACTGTCTGAAAAGTCTTGCTGTCTCATTGCAATTCCTTTTCCTGCCTGAGGTGCTTTTGCATCTTCTGAAAAATATACCTGGCCATCTGTCTGGTATGACTGAACAAAGAATGCCAGTCCACTTTTGATATAATTGTTAACCGTGCCGGCAGGACCATACGCTGCAGAAGGAAACAGGTTTACATAATTTTGCCCGATTTTATAAAGAGTTTGATAAGCACCTAAGCCAAATTGGCTACCAATTGTAAGAGTCGGATCCCAAATGATAATATCAGTGACAATGCCGGTACTATGGATCTTCCTGATATCCACATCTGCAGCATAAGGATTTCCAACTGATTGAAATTTGCCAGCTTTTACTTTGATCGGTGTAGTATTTCCGATTACCAAAGTTCCTTTGGTACGAAGCGTAGTATTATTAAAATTGGGGAAAGTAACGCTTCTGTCGCCGCGCACGAAAAGCATATAACCAACAGGATTGTAAACCGGCAAATTTGTATTGGTAATACCAACCCAGTTATTTGATGCATCATCATAATATTTAAGCGACGGAGCAGCAGAGTAATTATCAAAGCCGGTTCCATTTCCGGTAATCTGCGTCCCGTAACCAGTGGCAGTTTTGTCGCCGTTTTCCATCCATGTTTCTTTAATGCTTTTCCCTTGTGTCGGTGTTGACACCATCACCCAGGCTTTGTTGTGCTGGCCAGGCAAAGGACCTATATTGATAAAGCGCTCTACGATCACATTTCCGTTAATGGAATTTCCCTTTAAAGTTCCGTTGTTTGTTAAATCCCCAACTGCTGCAGTACCGGCTGCTGTAGATTTTAAAGTGAGATTATCATTGGTATTAAAAGTCGCGTTGCTTACGCTAAAAGATAAGAAACCTGTAAGATTTAAAGTATCATTCGATGTGGTAGAAAGATTTAGACCTTTTGCATTACTGATTTTTAAATTATTGATCGTTTTATTTAAAAACGAGCTGCCCGAAACTGTTTGAGTAGTAGCACCATTAAATTCAATTGTTCCGTTACTTGCATCGAAAGAACCGCTATTACTGATACTTCCTGCAATTTGCAGAGTACCATTTACTATTAAAGAAGCATTTTTATCAATACTGATATTATTTACAGTGGCAACTCCTGATACGATTTGAGGTTGATTTCCTGCATTTGGAATGATTACGTTTGTTTTTGAATTAGGTATTACGCCGCATGCCCAATTACTTGCATCATTCCAGTTGCTGTTTTTGCCCAACCATTTTCCAGGTTCAGTCACGGTGATCTGAATAGTCTGAGTAGTTGAAAAGGAATTAGCCGAGGCGGTACAGGTAACTGTATAATTACCGGGAGCAGGCGAGATGCTCACAGAGGTTTTGGTTGAGTTATAGGAAAATGAACCGGATGCAGGCGAAATGGACCATCGATATGAATAATCTACACCAGAAACATCTTTAGCCGGCGCAACGGTCATAGAAACCGAAGCTCCTGTGCACACAGGCGAATTGGAAGCCATCGTATATTGTGGCAATCCTCCAAAGCTATTAAACTGCTCAAAAGAAAACAATGCCTTATTTGAGTTATCACTGGATACTGCAATAACTGTGCTTCCAACGTTTAATGTTTGTGATCCATTACCATTGCCTGAGATAGGCTGAAGCCCCGGTGAAGTATTATCAATACTGATTGTGGTGCCTTCACTAAAGGTCAGGTTACAGGGATTGGTTTTCCAATAAATCTGCCCGTTTCCCTTTATCAGTACTGAAGTAAAGTTTGGTAAAGTTACATTCTGAGTAAGATTCAGAGTTCCATAAATAGTTAACACCCCTGATTGACCGGTAAGAGTGGAAGCATCAATAGTTGTACCTGCCGGAACGGTATAGTCTGCAAGTACTGTGGTTGCTGCAAACACATTTAGTACGCAAAGCAGTAGTAGTTTTTTCATAATCCCTTTAGGCGAAAAAAAGATGTTAATTGGACAACTTTTCAAGTCAGTTTTCGATATTGAAACCGAAACCAATTTGAAACTTAAAGATTTCCAAACAGTTAGGATAACGCTCCTCATACAAAATTATTTTTTGTTTATTTAAAAAAAATTTAATGAGGTAATTACAAAGGATGAAAGAATTAAACAGGATTTAATTCAAAGAAAACGGAATGAATATTTTTCGAAGGATATAAGCAGAAAACCAATTCTATGGGAATTGAACCACTGTAAGATGTGATTGTGTGTGTAAGTTTTGTTTTACTGTGCTTTAGGGAATGCAAAGATAACAGGGGTTTTGATTATTCAAAACTTTTTAAAGTATTTTTCTTAAAATTTATTAGTAAAACCGCTAAATAAATCTTCTGACTCTATAATTAATTTCTCACGGGCTTGCCGCTTTTCAAAACACTTTGCAATCTTTCCAGTGTTTTCTTTTCGCCGCAAAGGCTTAAAAATGCTTCTCTTTCCAGGTTTAGCAAATATTGTTCGTTTACAAGAGTTGCTTCGCTCAAATCGCCACCGCACATGACATACGCAAGTTTTTTGGCAATAAAGACATCAAATTCCGTAATGTAGTTTCCACGATACATGCCGTTAATACCGGCATACAACATTCCCAATCCTGAACGGCCCAAAACTTTTATATCAGTCCGTTGAACTGGTTTTGAATAGCCACGATCATACAAATCAATTACGCTTCTTTTGGCATCAGCAATTCGCCGCGATTGGTTCATAGAAATTTCATCATGCCCTTTTCGTAATATTCCCATGTCGAAGGCCTCCGTTGCTGAAGTGGAAACTTTTGCGGTTCCAATAGTAATAAACCTGTTTTGCAAAGGAATAGTTTCCGGTTCGTTATGCTGAATCGCATCGGAAGCACGTAAAGTAAATTCCTTGGTTCCACCTCCACCAGGAATCAGCCCCACTCCTACTTCTACGAGACCGATGTAACTTTCAGAAGCGGCCTGAACTTTATCAGCATGTAAACAAATTTCACATCCTCCGCCAAGAGTAAGTCCGTGCGGCGCCACCACCACAGGAATGGAAGAATACCG